>JBGASI010000215.1:0-7632 GCA_044229815.1 Vicinamibacteria bacterium
GCAACCCCCCGGCGGCCGCTCGGAGTGGGCGGACGACGAGCCGACCCACTCCTACGACGCGCCGGCCCAGGCCGCGAAGGAGCAGGTCGTCTCGCGCTGGCTGGACGCGCTGCGGCCGCGTGTCGTCTGGGACCTCGGCGCGAACGTGGGCCGCTTCGCCCGCCTGGCCGCGGAGCGGGGCGCCTACGCGGTGGCGCTCGACGCCGACGCCGCCGTGGTGGAGGCCTGCTATCGGACGGGCCGCCGCGAGGGGCGGCGCGACCTGCTGCCGCTCGTGATGGACCTCGCCAACCCGAGCCCCGGTCTCGGCTGGGCCGGCAGCGAGCGCGAGTCGCTCGAGGCCCGCGGCCCGGCCGACATGGTGCTGGCGCTCGCGCTCGTGCACCACCTGGCGATCGGGCGGAACGTGCCGCTGCCGCTGCTGGCGGCGCAGCTCGCGCGCCTGGGCCGGGACGCGATCGTGGAGTTCGTGCCGAAGCAGGACCCCCAGACGCAGCGCCTGCTGCGCTCGCGCCGGGACGTGTTCGCCGACTACGGCGCCGAGGGCTTCGAGTCGGCCTTCGCCGCGGCCTTCCGGCTCGAGGCGCGCGAGCCGGTTCCCGGCTCGGACCGCGTGCTCTACCTGTGGCGCCGGCGCGGCTGACGCGGGCCCTGGCGGCCGTCGTCCCGGCCGCCGGCGGGCTCGCGTCCGCCCACGAGCTGTACCTGCGCAACCAGCGCGAGCTGGGCCACGCGCTCGTCGCCCTCGTCCCGTTCTGGGCCGTCGCCGCGACGGCCACCGTGGCCGCGTGGGGGCTGCAGCGGGCGGAGCGACACGCGCTCGCGCGCGCCGTTCTCTGGGCCTGGTACGCGGCGGGCTTCGCGCTCGTCGCATGGGGCTTCCTGCGCGCGCTGCCGGTGCTGGACGGCTTGGCGCCCTGGCTGCTCGACACGGCCGCCGGCTCGCTGCTGTTCGCGGCCGCCGCGCTCGCGGGTGGCGGCGCGGCGTGGCGCCAGCTGCCCCCGCGCCGCGTCGAGCCGGCCCTCGCCGCGCTCGCCCTGCTGCTCGTCGCGCGTGAGGCCTTTCTCTTCGGCAGCCGCCTGGAGCGCCCGCCCGCCGTCGGGAGGCGCGACCTCGCGCGCGAGCTCGGGACGACCCGGGCAGCGCTGCCGAACGTCTACCATCTGCTGCTCGACTCGTTCCCGGACGAGCTGTTCGAGCCCTGCCTGGCGCCCTCCCAGGCGCCGCTGCTGGAGGGCTTCGCCCGCTACCACGCCGTGTCGCCGGCCCGGGCCACGGCCGAGGTGCTGCCGACGCTCTTCAGCGGCCGGCGTCTTCCGGGCAGCCCGGCCGAGCGCACGCACCTGGGCCTGGCCGGGCCCGACAGCGTGCTGTCGCTGCTGCGTCGCGCGGGCTACCGGACCCTCGGCTGCGTGCCGCGCTTCCTCTACGAGCCCGAGCGCCCGGCCCTCGACGTCAGCGTGTACCACGACGAGAACGCCCGCCCGGCGGACCTCGCCGCCATGAACGCGGCCGGCTTCCGACGGCTCTGGCTGTTCCGCACGCTGCCCCTCGCCCTGAGCCAGGCCTTCGCCCGCCGCAACCTGTTCGGGCTCGACGAGGACCTCGTGCGCTCCGGCGGCCTCCGGCTCTCGGCGACGGCGCAGCCGCTCGTGTCGCGGATGAGCTTCGAGGCGCTGCTCGAGGCCGAACCGCGGCTGCCCGCCCGCGGCCGCTACACGCTCGTCCACCTGCTGCTGCCGCACAACCCGTACCGGCTGGGCTCGGACTGCAGCGAGGCCGGCGGACCGACCGACCTCAAGCGGCAGACCGACTGCACGCTCCGCCTGCTCACCCGCTTCCTGGACGGCCTGCGCCGGCTGGGGCGACTCGAGGGCTCGGTGGTTGTCGTACACGGCGACCACGGCGCGGGCCAGGTCTGGCGCGAGGGCCGCCTGGTCGCCGACGAATCGGCGTGGCTGCGCACGCTGCTGCTGGTGAAGCCGGCCGGCGCCCGCGGCGCGCTGCGCACGCTGCCCGACACGGCGCGTATCGCGGACGTGGCGCCCACGCTGCTGTCGCTCGTCGGCCTGCGCGCGGGCGCGGCCGTCGAGGGGAGGGCCCTCGACGGCGCGCCCCGCTGAAGGCTAGCGGGCGTGCTTCACCTCGCTGTGCCAGCGCCACAGCAGGTAGATGGGCGGGTAGACGAGCAGCTCGAGCAGGAAGGACGTGGCGAGGCCGCCGACCATCGGCGCCGCCACGCGCTTCATCACGTCGGAGCCCGTGCCCACGGACCACATGATCGGCATCAGGCCGATCATGGCGGCCGTCACCGTCATCAGTTTCGGGCGCAGGCGCTTGACCGCGCCGTTCACGATCGCCTCGCGCAGGTCGGTCTGCGAGCGCAACAGGCCGCGGCGCCTCGCGTCCTCGTAGGCGAGGTCGAGGAAGAGCAGCATGAAGACGCCGGTCTCCGCATCGAGGCCCATCAGCGCGATGATACCGATCCAGACCGCGATCGAGACGTTGTAGTCGAGGGCCCAGAGCAGCCAGACGGCCCCGACCACCGAGAAGGGCACCGCCAGCACGACGATCAGCGTCTTGGCGAGCGACTTCGTGTTCGCGTAGAGCAGGAACAGGATCAGGAACACCGTCAGCGGCACCACGACCCGCAGGCGCTGGCGCACGCGCTGCATGTTCTCGTACTGGCCGCTCCACTCGAGCGAGTAGCCGGCGGGCAGGCGCACCCGGGCGGCCACCGCGCGCTTGGCGTCCTCGACGTAGCCGCCCAGGTCCCGGCCCGCGATGTCGACGTACACGTAGCCGACGAGCAGGCCGTTCTCGTTGCGGATCATCGACGGCCCGGTGACGGTGCGGACGTCGGCCACCTGGTCGAGCGGGACCTGGGCCCCGGAGCTCGTCATCACGAGCACGCGGCGCAGGGTCTCGAGGTCGTCGCGCAGCTCGCGCGGGTAACGCACGTTCACCGGGAAGCGGGCCCGCCCCTCGATCGTCTGCGTGACGTTCTCGCCGCCGATCGCGGACATGATCACGTCCTGCACCGCGGCGACGGTGAGCCCGTAGCGCGCCATCTGGTCCCGGCGCAGGTCGAAGTCGACGAAGTAGCCGCCGGCGGCGCGCTCGGCGAAGGCGCTGCGCGTGCCCGGCACGTCGCGCAGCGCGGACTCGACCTGGGCCCCGATGCGCTCGATCTCCTCGAGGCTCGCGCCGTAGACCTTGACCCCGACCGGCGTGCGCACGCCCGTCGTGAGCATGTCGATGCGGGCCTTGATCGGCATGGTCCAGGCGTTCGTCTGCCCCGGCAGCCGCAGCGCCAGGTCCATCTCCGCGACCAGCTCGTCCCAGCCGATGCGGTCCGGCCAGACCCGCCGCAGCACGCCGGCGGCCAGCCACTCCGGCGCCCAGGACGAGTACCAGCGCGGCCTGGCCCGCCACTCCTCGTCCGGCCTGAGCTGGACCACGGTCTCCATCATCGAGAACGGCGCAGGGTCGGTGGAGGTCTCGGCGCGGCCGGCCTTGCCGTGAACGCTCAGGACCTCGGGGAACTGCTTCAGGATCCGGTCCTGCACCTGCAGCAGGCGCGAGGCCTCGGTGACGCCGATGCCGGGCAGCGTCGTCGGCATGTAGAGGATCGTGCCCTCGTTGAGCGGCGGCATGAACTCGTGGCCGAGCCGCAGGTAGGCGGGTACCGTGGCGAGCACCAGCGCCAGCGCCAGCGCGATGGTGCTCTTCGGCCAGCGCAGCACCAGCCGGCAGGCGGGTTCGTACAGCGCGAAGAGCACCCGGCTCACCGGGTGCTTCTCCTCCGGGTGGTAGCGGCCGACGGTGAGCTGGTTCCACAGCCACGCCAGAGGCCGCGGGCGGAAAGCCACCCAGTCCATGCGCGTGAACAGCATCCGCAGGGCCGGGTCGAGGGTCAGCGCGAGCAGGGCCGCCATCAGCATCGTCAGGTTCTTCGTCCAGGCGAGCGGGCGGAACAGCCGCCCCTCCTGGTCGACCAGCGTGAAGACCGGGATGAAGGCGGCCGCGATCAGCAGCAGGGAGAAGAAGACCGCGGGCCCCACCTCCATCAGCGCCTCGAGCCGCACCTGGTGGAAGTCGCCCTGGCGCCCGCCCGCCTCCCACAGCTCGAGCTTCTTGTAGGCGTTCTCGACCTCGACGATCGCGCCGTCGACCAGCACGCCGATCGAGATCGCGATCCCGGCCAGCGACATGATGTTCGACGAGATCCCGAGCAGCCACATCGGGATGAAGGCGAGCGCGACCGAGACCGGGATCGTGACGATCGGCACGATCGCGGAGGGGACGTGCCAGAGGAAGACGAGGATCACGAGGCTGACGATCAGCATCTGCAGCAGCAGCTCGTGCTTGAGGGTCGAGATCGCGCGGTCGATCAGCGAGGAGCGGTCGTAGGTGGTCACCACGCGCACGCCGGGAGGCAGCGACGCGGCGACCTCGCGCAGGCGCTCGCGCACGCGCTCGATCACCGCGCGGGCGTTCTCGCCGTGGCGCATCACGACGATCCCGCCCACCGCCTCGCCCTCGCCGTCGAGGTCGCCCGTGCCGCGGCGCATCTCGGGCCCGACCACGACGTCGGCCACGTCGCGCAGCAGGACCGGCGTGCCCTCGGCGCTGGCGCGCAGCACGATCTGCTCGAGGTCGGCGACCGAGCGCAGGTAGCCCCGGCCACGCACCATGTACTCCTTGCCGCCCAGCTCGACGAGGCGCGCGCCGACCTCGTTGTTGCTGCGGCGCACGGCCTGCGCCACCTCCATCATGCCGAGCCCGTAGGCCTTGAGGCGGTTCGGGTCCACCGTGACCTGGTACTGCTGCTGGAAGCCGCCGAAGCTCGCGACCTCGGCGACGCCGGGCACCGACTGCAGCCGGTAGCGCAGCGTCCAGTCCTGGAAGGCGCGCAGTTCGGAGAGCGACTGCCGGCCACTGTCGTCGACGAGGGCGTACTGGAACACCCAGCCGACGCCGGTGGCGTCGGGCCCGAGCTCGTTGCGGACGCCCTCGGGCAGCAGCGGCTGGATCTTCGAGAGGTACTCGACGACCCGGCTGCGCGCCCAGTAGATGTCGGTGCCGTCCTCGAAGATCACGTAGACGTAGCTGAAGCCGAAGTCGGAGAAGCCGCGGATCGTCTTGACCCGCGGCGCGCCGAGCAGCGCCGTCACGATCGGGTAGGTGACCTGGTCCTCGACGATGTCCGGGCTGCGGTCCCAGCGCGAGTAGACGATGACCTGGGTGTCCGACAGGTCGGGGATGGCGTCGACCGGGATCGTGCGCATCGCGTAGCCGGCGAACAGAACGGCCGCGGCTGCCGCGACCAGCACGAGCCAGCGGTTCTCGGCGCTCCACTTGATGATGGCGCGTGTCATGGCCCGGGCCTCAGTGCCGGTGCCGGCCCGGCGCCGGCGCAGAAGGCGCGGGTGTCGCCGCGACGAGGTCCATGCCACACAGCGGGCAGCTGCCGGGGCTCGCGGAACGCACCTCGGGGTGCATCGGGCAGACGTAGCCCGCCGCGGCTGCCGGACGCGAGGCCTGGGGCGGGCGGGGCGGGACCCGCGGCGTGGCCACGGGCGGGGGCGGCGACGGGGGGCCGGCGGGGACGAGCGCCCCGAGCGCGGCCTTGAGGCTCGACTCGGAGTCGATCCGGAAGTTGGCCGAGGTGACGACGCGCTCGCCGTCGGCCAGGCCGGACAGGACGGCGTAGCCGCCCTCGGCCCGCTCGCCGAGCACCAGCTCGCGCGGCTCGAGCCGCCCGTCGCCGAGGTCCAGGAAGACCAGCCGGCGCTCGCCGGTCTTGAGCACCGCGCTCTCGGGAACGAACAGGGCCTCGCCCAGGTCGCGCCGCAGCACGACGTCGGCGAACATGTCGGGCTTGAGCACGGCGTCGGCGTTCGGGACCTCGATCCGCACCTTGATCGTGCGGGTGGCCGGGTCCACCAGCGGGTTGACGTAGCCGACCTGACCTCGCCACGAGCGGTTCGGCTGGAAGGGCAACGTGGCCTCGGCAGCCATCCCGACGCTGACGGCCCCGAGGTCCCGCTCGTAGACGTCCGCGAGGATCCAGACCTGCGACAGGTCGGCGATGTCGAACAGGATGTCGGCCGGGGTCACGCGCATGCCGTGGATCGCCGTCTTCTGGATCACGTGCCCCGGCAGCTCGGCGTGCAGGTCGACCGTGCGCTGCACCTTGCCGCTGCGCTCGAGCTCGCCGATGTCGGCGGGCGCCATGTCCCAGAAGAGCAGGCGCTGGCGCGCGGCCTCGAGCAGGTCGAGGCTCCCTTTCGCGACCGAGGGGATGTCGCTCGACGCGAGGCGCTGCCGGGCCTGGTAGGCGAGCAGGTACTCCTGCTGGGTGGCCAGCAGCTCCGGCGAGTACAGGGCGGCGAGGTGGTCGCCCTTCTTCACGTACTGGCCGACGAAGTTGACGTAGAGGTTGTCGATGTAGGCCTCGTACTTGGTGTGGACGTGGTGCACGCGCCGCTCGTCCATCGCGACACGGCCGACGGTCCTTATCGTCCGCTCGAGCCGACGGCGCAGGACGGGCTCGCTGCGCACCCCGAGCAGCTGACGGCGCTCCGGCGAGAGCGCCACCATCGCCCGGCCGGCCACGACGGGGCCCGCGGCGGCCGACCCGGCGGGCGCGGGCGCCTTGTCGATCGGCACGAGGTCCATCTTGCAGATCGGGCACTGCCCCGGGCGATCCGAGACGTAGGTCGGATGCATCGGGCAGTGGTACTGCGCGCGCGCCTCGCTCGTGGCGGCTGCCTCGCCGCCCCGGCGGCAGGCCGGGGAGAGAAGGGCGCCGGGGATCAGGACGAGCGCGACCAGTGCGAGCGCGCGGCGGTTGCGGATGGTCATCGTGTCTCTCCTCACTGGCCCATCGTCCCCATTGCGGCGCCCGCCGACGGCACTGCCGAGGGCGCGCCGGCGGGCGGCGGCGACGCCGCCCGGCCGCCCGGGCCCGCCATCGGGCCCGCTCCGCCACCGTCCGCCGAAGGCAGCTCGCTCGTGGCCTCGAGGCTGGCCTCCTCGAGCGCGGCCTGGATCCGCTCGTGCGCGGCGAGCACGCCCAGGTGGCCCGCGCGGTCGGCGTAGAGCCCGACGAGCGCCTCGAGCACGGCCAGGAACGGCACGCGGCCGGCCTGGTAGCTCGCGATGGCCGACTCGTAGGCGAGGCGCGCCTGGGGGACGACCCCGTCCGCGTAGAGCCGGGCCAGGCTTTCCGCGGCGTGCAGCTGGGCCACGCGCTCGCGGGTGCGGTAGCGCAGCTGCGCCCGCACGGCCTCGGCGCCGAGGGCGGCCACGCGACCGCGGGCCTGGGCCTCCGCGAGCGCGGCGCGTCGTCGGCCCCGGAAGACCGGCAGGTTCACCCCGACGCCCGCCTGCCACATCGCATCGAGTCCCCCGCGGTTCATGTAGCCGGCCTGCAGCGTCAGGTCGGGCCGGAAATCGCGCCCGGCGAGCTCGCCGGCGAGCTTCTCGCGGTCGCCCGCCAGGAGAGCGGCCCGCAGCTCGGGGCTGCGGGCCTCGGCCTGCGCCTCGAGCGCGCTGCGGGCCTGGGCCAGGAGGCGCAGGGTGAGGCGCTCGGTGGGCGGCGCCTCGGCCTCGAAGGGCCGGCC
>JBGASI010000216.1:0-7600 GCA_044229815.1 Vicinamibacteria bacterium
CCGTACTGGCGGGGCCGCTCCCTGCGCGACCGGATCTTCGCCACCCTGCCCCCGGAATGGCACGCGCTCTACGAGGCCGGGCTCTTCACGGAGTTCATGGAGCAGCGGGCCCCGGGTCACACCGTCCTCGACGACAAGATCTACGGCCGCGGCCTCGTCGACTTCAAGGCCGACATCGCGGCCGGCCTAGGGTCCCTCGACACGCGGAAAGACCCCGAGGCCTGGGCGAAGCGCGAGCAACTCCTCGCGATGGACATCGCCTGCGACGCGGTCCTCCTCTTCGCCGCGCGGCACGCCGAGCAGGCCCGTCTCGCCGCCGAGGCCGAGGCCGAACCCGGGCGCCGGGCCGAGCTGCTCAAGATCGCGCAGGCCTGCGCCAGGGTGCCTGCCCACGCCCCGCGCGACTTCCACGAGGCGCTCCAGTCGTACTGGTTCTGCCACCTCGCGGTGATCAGCGAGCTCAACGGCTGGGACTCGTTCAACCCGGGCCACCTCGACCAGCACCTGCGCCCCTTCTACGAACGCGGGCTCGCCGACGGTTCGCTCACCCGCGAAGGCGCGCGGGAGCTCGTCGAGTGCTTCTTCGTGAAGTTCAACAACCACCCGGCGCCGCCCAAGGTCGGGGTCACGGCGGAGGAGAGCGGGACCTACACCGACTTCGCCAACATCAACCTCGGCGGGCTGCTCGTGGACGGCTCCGACGGCTCGAACGAGCTGTCGCACCTGCTGCTCGACGTGATCGACGACATGCACCTGCTGCAGCCCTCCTCGAACCTGCAGCTGTCGCGCAAGACGCCCGACGCCGTGCTGAAGCACACGCTGCGCGTCGTGCGCAAGGGCTACGGCTTCCCGTCTCTCTTCAACGCCGACGCCGTCGTCGAGCAGCAGCTGAGGCAGGGCAAGACGCTCGCGGACGCCCGGGCCGGGGGCTGCTCCGGCTGCGTCGAGACGGGCGCCTTCGGCAAGGAGGCCTACGTCCTCACCGGCTACTTCAACCTGCCCAAGGTGCTGGAGCTGGCCCTCCACGACGGCGTCGACCCACGGACCGGCGCGCGGCTCGGCCCCGCCACGGGAACGCCGGGGGCCCTCTCCTCGTTCGACGAGGTCTTCGCGGCCTTCGAGGCGCAGCTGCGCCACGTCCTCGACGTCAAGATCGCGGGCAACGAGACGATCGGCCAGATGTACGCGCGGCTGATGCCGGCGCCCTTCCTGTCTGTGCTCACCGACGACTGCATCCGCAACGGCCGCGACTACAACGCCGGCGGCGCCCGCTACAACAACACCTACATCCCGGGCGTCGGCATCGGCAGCCTCACCGACGCGCTTGCCGCGATCCGCGTCGCCGTCTTCGAGGAGAAGCGCCTCGGCCTCGTCGACCTCGTGCGCGCCACGGACGCCGACTTCGCGGGCCAGGAGGAGCTGCGGGCCCGGCTCGTCCACCGCATGCCCAAGTACGGCAACGACGACGATCGGGCCGACTCCCTCATGCGCCGCAGCTTCGAGCTGTTCTTCGGCGCGGTGGACGGACGCCCCTGCTCGCGCGGCGGGGTCTACCGCATCCAGATGCTGCCCACGACCTGCCACGTCTACTTCGGCTCGGTGACCGGCGCCACGGCTGACGGCCGGGGGGCGGGGCTGCCCCTCTCCGAGGGCATCTCGCCCGTGCAGGGCGCGGACCGCCGCGGCCCGACCGCCGTGGTGCGCTCGGCGGCGAAGATGGACCACGTCCGCACCGGCGGCACGCTGCTGAACATGAAGTTCGCCCCGTCACTGCTCGAGGGCGACGCGGGGATCGACCACCTCGCCCAGCTCGTGCGCGGCTACTTCACGCTCGACGGCCACCACGTGCAGTTCAACGTGGTCCGCGCCGACACGCTGCGCGAGGCCCAGGCGAACCCAGGGGAGCACCGCGACCTGATCGTCCGCGTCGCCGGCTACAGCGACTACTTCTGCGACCTCTCGCCCGCCCTGCAAGAGGAGATCATCGGCCGGACCGAACACGAGGGGTTCTAGCGCGAGCGGCGGCCTGAGCGGCAGAAGAATCTACAATCGGCCGCCCGAGCGCGCGCTGTTCCTGCCTTTCAGCCGCGCCACCGTGGAACGGCGATGCGGCCGGCCGACGACGGGGCCGCGGCGCTCCGTCGGCTGCTCGGAACGCTACTTCGGGCTCTGCCCCTTCTTCGCGCAGGCGCAGTCCTTCCCGCAACTGCACTTGCCGCCCTTGTCGCACCCACAGCTCGTCTTGCCGCACGCGTCACACTTCACAGCACCCTCCCGCCGGCACAGGGCGCCGACGGCCCCAAGCGGTGCAAGCGGG
Organism: Vicinamibacteria bacterium; assembly: GCA_044229815.1. Classification (GTDB taxonomy): domain Bacteria; phylum Acidobacteriota; class Vicinamibacteria; order Fen-336; family Fen-336; genus DATBSL01. The sequence continues at coordinate 2,318 of JBGASI010000216.1, forward strand.
GTGCCATCGCCGGCGCCAGTCCCGGTGCGTTCCTTGCACGCAGTGGACACGGCCGGCAGGCCAACAACCGTCATCGCCGAGCGCCGGTGCGGCGCCGCCGAGGCTCCCTGAGCACGGCGGGCGCCAGGAAAGAGGTCGCCATGAAGGGATTCGTGCAGGACATCGAGGGTCTCGCCGTCGAGAACCGTGAGTTTCGCAAGGTCCTCTATACGGCCAAGCACTGCCAGCTCGTCCTCATGGCGCTCGAACCCACGAAGGAGATCGGGGCGGAAGTCCACAAGCTCGATCAGTTCTTCCGCGTCGAGGAGGGGAGCGGTGAGGCGGTGCTCGATGGCGTGAGGACGGCGATCCGGGCCGGCTTCGCGGTGCTCGTCCCGGCCGGGACCAATCACAACATCGTCAATACCGGCAGCGTACCGCTGAAGCTCTACACGCTCTACGCGCCGCCGAACCACCGCGACGCCGTCGTCCACCGCACCCGCGAGGACGCGGAGGCCGACAGCGAGCACTTCGACGGCAAGACGACGGAGTAGCAGCCAACCGCCAGGCACACGAGGCAAGCCGATGAGCTCGATCACGACGAAAGACGGCACGCAGATCTACTACAAGGACTGGGGCAGCGGACAGCCGGTGGTCTTGAGCCACGGCTGGCCTCTGAGCGCCGACGCCTGGGACGACCAGATGGTGTTCCTGGCCGCCCGTGGCTACCGCTGCGTCGCCCACGACCGCCGCGGGCACGGGCGATCGAGCCAGCCCTGGGCCGGGAACGACATGGACACCTTCGCCGACGACCTCGCGGCGCTCGTCGAGCAGCTCGACCTCAAGGACGCGGTCCACGTCGGGCACTCCATGGGAGGCGGCGAAGTCGCCCGCTACCTCGGTCGGCATGGCACGGAGCGCGTGGCCAAGGCCGTGCTGATCGCAGCCGTGACGCCGTCGATGCTGAAGACGGCCGCGAACCCGGGCGGCCTTGGGATGGAGGTGTTCGACAAGATCCGCGCCGGTCTGCTCGCCGATCGTGCGCAGTTCTTCGCGGACCTCAGCGCGCCGTTCTACGGCGCCAACCGGCCCGGCTCCGGGGTCTCGCAGGGGCTGCGGGACTCGTTCTGGCTGCAGGGGATGCGCGCCAGCATCAAGGGCGTGCTGGACTGCGTCAAGGCCTTCTCCGAGACGGACTTCACGGAGGACCTCCGGAAGTTCGACGTCCCGACGCTCATCCTGCACGGCGACGACGACCAGATCGTGCCGATCGGCTCCTCGGCTCTGCTCGCGGCCAGGCTCGTCGAGGGCGCCACGCTGCGGGCCCTTCCCGGCGCGCCCCACGGCCTGTGCTCCACCCACAAGGACCAGGTCAACGCCCACCTGCTCGCGTTCCTCCAGACCTGACGCCACGCGATCGCGCCGAGAACCCGGGCCCACCGGCCCCCGGCAGCCATGAAGCCGCTCACCTTCCGTGAGGGCGCTCCTCGATCACCGCGAGGTGATCGGCTGGGTGCTGCTGGTCACGATGCTCTTCTTCAGCTCGCTCGGCTTCAAGGTGCTGGAGAACGTGCTGGGCGCGCAGGTGATCGCGGAATACGAGCGCATCGACACGGAAGGCCCGAAGCCGCCGCCGGGCGTTCTCGCCGTCGGTTCGACGGCTGGAGCCGATGGCGGGTGAGCGTCAGCGCTTCTGGTCGATCTCGACGGTTTCCTTGCTCCCGCTGCCGGACACGGAGAGGATGACTCCGAGCCCGACGGCGATCCCGATACCGATCGTCGTCCAGGCGGGCCCCACCCGGTCGATCACGCCCAGCTTCCACAGGGCGGCGATGAACCCGCCCAGGACGATCGCGTAGCCCGCCATGTACATGCGCATCCACTTCATCGGGAGCCTCCGCACGCCGTCGGGTCGTGAGCCGCGGTGTGTCGTCTTCCTTCATAGCAACTCCCGTACCATGATGACCGCGACGCCGGGCGCGGGCGAACCGGCGGCGGGCAGGGGGGTTCGACCATGGCGCGGGATCTTCACGTCGTCTTCGGCGCCGGGCAGATCGGCTCGCCGCTGGCTGGGCTGCTGCGAGAGCGCGGCCACGCGGTGCGCCTCGTGCGCCGCTCAGGGCCCGGCCCCGAGGGCGTCGAGACGCTGCACGGCGACGCGGGCGACGCCGCGTTCGCGACCGAGGCCACGACCGGCGCGGCCGCGATCTACCACTGCATGAACCCGGCGTACTTCGCCAAGGAGTGGGCGCGCGAGCTGCCGCGCTACGCCAGCGCGCTCGTCGCGGCCGCGGGCCGCGCGCGGGCGCGGCTCGTGGTGCTCGACAACCTCTACCTGCTGGGCCGGCCCGCCGGCCGCCCGCTCGACGAGGACTCGCCGGTCGCGCCGTGCAGCCGCAAGGGCGAGATCCGCGCGCGCGTGAACGCGCAGCTCATGGCCGCGCACGCGCGCGGCGACGCCCGCGTGGTCGTGGGCCGCGCCTCGGACTTCTACGGCCCGGGCGGCACGGGCACCTACTTCGGGGACCAGTTCTGGCCCAAGGCGCTCGCGGCCGGCACGGCGCAGGCGCTGGCGCGGCTCGACACGCCGCACACCTACCACTACACGCTCGACGTGGCGGCCGGTCTGGCCGCGCTCGGCGAGGCCGGGGACGACGTGACCGGCCGCTGGTGGGTCCTGCCGGCGGCGCCGGCCGAGAGCTCGCTCGCCATGGTGCGACGCGTCTCGCGCGAGCTGGGTCGCGAGCTGAAGGTGCGGAGGCTGCCGCCGTACCTGCTGTCGGCCCTCGGGCTGTTCGTGCCGATCCTGCGCGAGCTGCAGGAGATGGGCTACCAGTGGGACGAGCCGTTCGTGGCGAACGACGCGCGCTTCCGCGCGCGCTTCCCGCTCGCGCCCACCACGCTCGACGCGGGCGTGGTCGCGATGACGCAATGGGCCAGGGTGCACTACGGGGCGACGGCCTAGAAGCGGACTCGTGCCCCGGACCCGCCCGTCCGGCGGCGGACGACCACCCCCAGCGCGAAGAACTGCAGCTCCACGAAGACGTGGCCGTGGTCTGCGCGGGTCTCGCGCGCGTCCGTGCCTCTGTCTTCATCCCGCATCAGCGGGCCTCGCAGGAACGGATCATCCGGATCAGCTTGAGGACGAACATGGTGTTGCCGGTGAGGATCACCGAGCTCCCGTCCGAGCGGGCGCGAATCGCCCGCGCGCTGTAGAGGATGAGCTGCCGCAGCGACGGTCGGAAGACGAGGCCGTCGTCGGTCCTGACCGGGGCGCGATAGCCGATCCGGGCCACGAGGAACTCGAGCAGGGAGTCGACGTCCCGGACGTCGTCGAAGACGACCCTGACCGACTTGCTCGCGTAGAAGTGGATGCCGAGCACGGTCAGCAGCGCGAGCAGGGCCAGGAACGTCACGGGGCGATCCCGGACGACCGACAGCAGCGCCGTCGGATCGAGCGTCCCCAGGATCGCGTAGTCCAGGGCGAAGAGCAGGCCGGCGCACAGACCCAGGGACAAGATGCACAGGTCCAGCGCCGACAGGCTGCCGACCGGCAGGTTCACGATGGACTTGACCGAGTAACGAAACGCCTCCGCCCTGCCGCCGGCGGCGGCGCCCGAGGCCTTCGCGAACTCCTCGCCGTACAGGGAGGGGATCTTGTAGATGACGTACCGCCTGAGGATGTTCTTGAGCTCCACGTCGCCGACCTTGACGATGCCCGCCCCGGCGTGGCTGCTGACCGCGTCGTAGAGCGCCTCGGAGATGCAGATGCCTCCCGGCTCGGCCAGCGGCTCGAGGCGCGCCGCCACGTTGACGTCCTCGCCGAACAGGTCGTTCTCGCGCAGGACGACGTCTCCCAGGTGCAGCCCGATGCGGATGATGATCCGGTCCGCGCGACCGGCGGCGTCGTTGTGCTTCTTGAGGTCTCGCTGGATCGCGATGGCGCACTCGAGGGCGGCGAGGGCGGAGTCGAAGGCGGCGAAGACCGCGTCTCCCATCTTCTTGAGCACCTGCCCGCCGTGCGAACGCACGACGCCCTCGACGATGGCGTCGTGCTGCGAGAGCAGCTGCAGCGCCCGGGTCTCGTCGAGGCTCATCAGCCGTGAGTAACCGTGGATGTCGGTGAACATGATCGCGACGCGCTTTCGCTCCCAGGCAGTCATGTCGACCTCCACCATCGGCTCAGCCCTTCGCGGCGAAGGGCTGAATGGGCCGTCTAGAGCGTGACGACGCGCCCCTCGCGGAAGCTCTGCTCCGCGGCCAGGACGATGCGCAGGCTGTTCACCGCGTCGTCCAGGTGCGCCGAGAGGTCCAGGTCCTCGCGGATGGCCTGCAGCAGGTACGCCTGCTCGCGGTCGCAGAGGGCCTGGTGGTCGGGCTCGTCCTCGGTGCTGATGAGCTCGTCGGCGCGAACGAACTCCTGGCGGGCGTCGAGAGCGGCGTGGTGCAGGCGCAGGCAGTTCGTCTTCGTGTGGCTGTCGATGTCGTCGGAGCCGGCCGCGGCGCCCTCGCCCGGGTCCTTGACGATCGACACCGAGCCCCTCGGGCCGATCACGTCCTTCACGAAGAACGCCACCTCGCTCATCATCGGTCCCCAGCCCGCCTCGTACCAGCCGACCGAACCGTCCTCGAAGCTGACCTGCAGCTGGCCGTCGTTGTACATGCCGGGCCTGAGGTCCTCCGTCAGCCGCGCGCCGATCGCGCTGACGCGCGCGGGGCGGGCCCCGGTCATCTGGCACATCACGTCGACGTAGTGGACGCCGCAGTCCACGATGGGGCTCATCGACTCCATCAGGTTGCGGTGCGTGGTCCAGGCGGCCCCGTGGCTCTGCTGGTTCAGGTTCATCCGCATCACCAGCGGCTTGCCGAGCGTGCGCGCGAGCTCGATGAACCGGCGCCAGGCCGGGTGGACCCGCAGGATGTAGCCGACCACCAGCTTGCGGCCGCGCGCCCGTGCCGCCTCGACGACCGCCTGGGCCTCTTCCACCGTCGTGGCGAGCGGCTTCTCGCAGAAGACGTGGCAGCCCGCCTCCAGCGCCGCGCGGGCGAACGGCCCGTGCGTCTCGGGGTAGGTGTTGATGCTGACCACGTCGGGCCGCGCGGCCCGCAGCGCCTCGTGGTAGTCGCCGAACTGCGCGACGCCGCCCAGCTCCGCGGCGAGCGCGCCGCGCGAGGCGGGGCCGCGGCTGACGAGGCCGACGACCTCGAACTCCGGCATCCGGTGGTAGGCGCGGGCGTGGCTCGCGCCCATGTTCCCGCAGCCGGCCACGAGCACGCGAAGGGGACGTTCCATGTTGGTCTCCG
>JBGASI010000217.1:0-7550 GCA_044229815.1 Vicinamibacteria bacterium
GCGCGGGAACACCCGCAGCTCCTTGACCTTCGACAACTCGGTGATGACGTCCTCCGTCATCCCGTCGCGGAAGTACTCGTCCTCCTTGGCCCCGCTGAGTTTCTCGAAGTAGAGGACGGCCACCGACTTGTCGCGCGCCCCCGCCGGCGTGACGCGGCCGGAGTCGATCTCGCGCTTGAGGCGCTGGAGGTCCGCCCGCAGCTCGGTCGCGGACTGGTAGCGCAGGCGGCGGTCCTTCTCGAGCAGCTTGCCGACGATCTGGCCGATCCCCTCGGGCAGGTTCCGGTTCAGCTCGCCGGGTGAGGGGGGGTTGCGGTTGAGGATCGCCTCGAAGACGGTGGCCGTGGTGCCGCCGGCGAAGGCGGGGTGCCCGGTCGCCATCTCGTAGAGCACCACCCCGAAGGAGAAGAGGTCGGAGCGGGTGTCCACCTCCTCGCCGCGCGCCTGCTCGGGCGACATGTAGGCCACGGTCCCGAGCGTCGAGCCCGCGCTGGTCGCGAACTCGTCGGTCGGCATCGCCGAGCTGAGCGGGGAGTCGCCCACCCGCCGGCTCTCGAGCAGCTTGGCGAGGCCGAAGTCCAGGATCTTCGCCTGCCCGCGCTCGGTGACGAACAGGTTGGCCGGCTTGATGTCCCGGTGCGCGATGCCCTTGCGGTGGGCGGCCTCGAGGGCGTCGGCCACGTGGATGGCGAGCTCGATCATCTCCTCGTTGGGGAGGGCTCGGCCGACGAGCCGGCTCTTGAGCGTCTGCCCCTCGAGCAGCTCCATCGCGATGAAGGGCCGCCCCTGCTCCTCGTCCGCGTCGTAGATGGTGCAGATGTGGGGGTGGTTGAGCTGGGAGGCGGCCTTGGCCTCGCGCTTGAAGCGCTCGACCGCCTGGCCGTCGCGGGCCAGCTCGTCGGGCAGGAACTTGAGCGCCACCTGGCGGCCGAGGCGCGTGTCCTCGGCCCGGTAGACGACACCCATGCCGCCGCCGCCGATCTTCTCGAGGATCCGGTAGTGGGAGAACGTCTGGTTGATCATTGGATTGGAGGCGGCATCGTATGTCGCCCCCGGCGGGGCGTCAACGCTGGGGCTGGGAGTCGCTCCGCGACGCATGTATGATCTCGGGCGATCCACTCCTCACCAGGAAAGAGCAGGGCGGCCCGATGGACATCCGTCGCGTCAGCGTGCCGGGCACGAGCGTGGGGGCCCAGGCGGCTCTCGAGGCGCTGGGGGCGCTTTGGGCCGACCACGGCCTCTCGCGGGCGGTGACCTGGCCGGTCGAGATCGCCGTCGACGAGGTGCTGGCCGAGCTCGTCCAGCGCTCGCTCGAAGGGCGGGGCGCCACGGCCCGAGTCGAGCTCGAGATCCTGCTCGACACCCTCGCCAGCCCTCCCTGGTGCGAGGTCGTCGTCAGCGACGACGGGCCGCCCGACGTCACGGACGGCGCCGCGCTGGTGCCGCTGCTGATGGACGAGGCCGAGTACGAGCGGCGGGACGGGCGGAACCGGCTGCGCCTGCGGCGCCGGCTCGTCCCGCTCGAGCTGCCGGAGCAGGAGTGACGCCCGAGGGCCTCGGGCCGCGGCGCTGGCGGTCCGGTGCCGCGGTGTGCTGAAGTAGCCGCGTGGCGCTGTTCCGCAAGCTGCTCGTCGCGAACCGGGGCGAGATCGCCGTGCGCGTCGTGCGCACCTGCCGCGTGCTCGGGATCGAGACGGTGGCCGTCTGCTCGGAGGTCGAGCGCGGCGCGCTGCACGCGCGCGAGGCGGACGAGGTGGAGCTGATCGGCCCGGCCGAGGCCGCGCGCTCGTACCTCTCGATCGAGGCGATCCTGGCCGCCGCGCGCCGCAGCGGGGCCGACGCGATCCACCCCGGCTACGGGTTCCTCAGCCAGAACGGCGACTTCGCCGACGCGGTGCGCGACGCCGGCCTCGTGTTCGTCGGCCCGCCCGGCCCGCTGCACCGTCTGATGGGCGACAAGCAGGCGGCGCGCCGGGCGATGGCCGCCGCGGGCGTGCCGGTGCTGCCCGGCTACGACGGCGAGGATCAGTCCGACGCGGCGCTCGCGGCCGCTGCCGGCCGCGTCGGCTGGCCGCTGATGGTGAAGCCGTCGCGCGGCGGCGGCGGCAAGGGCATGCGCGTCGTGCGCGGCGCGGGGGAGCTCGCCCTGGCCCTCGCCTCGGCCCGCCGCGAGGCGCGCTCGGCCTTCGGTAGCGACGCGCTGCTGCTCGAGCGCTGGCTCGAGCGTCCGCGGCACGTCGAGGTGCAGGTGATCGCGGACGGCGCGGGGGCCGTGCTCCACCTGGGCGAGCGCGAGTGCTCGCTGCAGCGCCGGCACCAGAAGGTGGTGGAGGAGACCCCGAGCCCGGCTCTCGACCCCGCGGCGCGCGAGGCCCTGTGCGCCGCCGGCGTCGCGGCCGCGCGGGCCGCCGGCTACGTCAACGCCGGCACCGTCGAGTTCCTGCTCGCGCCCGACGGCCGCTTCTACTTCCTGGAGATGAACACGCGCCTGCAGGTCGAGCACCCGGTGACCGAGGCGGTGACCGGGCTCGACCTCGTGCGGCTGCAGCTCGAGATCGCCGCCGGCAGGCCGCTCGCCTTCGGCCAGGACGGCGTCGTCCGCAACGGCCACGCGCTCGAGTGCCGGCTCTACGCCGAGGACCCGCGGCGGGACGACCTGCCCTCGCCGGGCCGCGTGCTGCACCTGTGCGAGCCGCGCGGTCCCGGCCTGCGCATCGACTCCGGCATCGCGCCCGGCTCCGAGGTGAGCGTCCACTACGACCCGCTGCTGTCGAAGCTGATCACCTGGGGCCACGACCGCGGCGAGGCGATCGAGCGGATGCGCGACGCCCTGCGCCGGAGCGTCGTGCTCGGCGTCGCGACGAACCTGGCGCGGCTGCGGACGATCGTCGAGCACCCCGCCTTCGCGGCGGGCGAGCTGCACACCGGCTTCATCGAGCAGCACCTGGCCGCATCGGGCCCGGCCCCCGTCCCGCCGCCGGAGCTGCTCGCCGCGCTCGCGGCCGTGCGGCCCTCGGCGCGGGCGGCTCGCGGGGCGCGGGCCGTGAGCCCGTCCGCGCCCGACCCCTGGCAGGGGCCCGGCGCCTGGCGGCTCGGGGAGACGGCGCCGTGCCGCTCCTCCCCGCTCGCCGTCGAGGCGGTGGCCGAGGGCGTCTACCGGGTGGCCGAAGGAGGGGCGGCCCGCACGCTGCACGTCGCCTGGGAGGGCCCGACCGTGCACGCGTCGTGGGACGGTGTCGTCTACACGCTCAGGGACGAGCCCGGGGGCGCGCGGCCCGCGCCGCGTCACGAGCCCTCCCGGCTCGAGGCGCCGATGCCCGGCCGCGTCGCCGCCGTGCGCGTCGCGCCGGGACAGGCGGTCGCGCGAGGCGAGGAGCTGCTGGTCGTCGAGGCGATGAAGATGGAGAACGCGCTGCGCGCGCCGCGCGACGGCGTCGTGCGGGCCGTGCACGCCGCCGCCGGCGACATGGTGGCGCCGGGCCGCGCCCTCGTGGAGCTCGAGGATTGAGCCGGCCCGCGCGTGTCACGGTGGTCGAGGTCTCCCCGCGCGACGGGCTGCAGAACGAGGCCGCCGTGCTCTCCGTCGAAGAGCGCGTGGAGCTGTGCGAGCGGCTGATCGCGGCGGGCCTGCCGGTGGTCGAGGCGGGCGCGCTCGTCTCGCCGCACTGGGTGCCCCAGATGGCCGGCAGCGACGAGGTGCTGCGCCGTCTTTCCGCGCACCCCGGCGCGCGGCTGCCGGTGCTCGTCCCCAACCGGACCGGCTTCGACCGGGCCCGCGCCGCGGGCGCGCGCGAGATCGCCGTCTTCACGGCCGCCAGCGAGAGCTTCAGCCGCCGCAACGCGAACGCCTCGATCGACGAGTCGTTCGCCCGCTTCGCCGGCTTCCTGCCGGAGGCGAAGCGCGACGGGCTGCGCGTGCGCGGCTACCTCTCGACCTGCTTCGGCTGCCCGTACGAGGGCGAGGTGGCGCCCGGCCGCGTCGTCGACCTGGCCCGGCGGCTGTTCGACGCGGGCTGCGACGAGGTCTCGATCGGGGATACCATCGGTGTCGCCGTTCCGTCCCAGGCCGCCGAGCTATTCGGCCGCCTGAAGGAGGTGGCCGCCCTGGGGACGCTCGCCGCGCATTTCCACGACACGCGAGGCACGGCGCTCGCGAACGTGCTCGCCGTGCTGGAGCTGGGGATCGCGACGATCGACGCCGCCGCGGGCGGCAGCGGCGGCTGCCCCTACGCGCCGGGGGCCTCGGGCAATCTGGCCAGCGAGGATCTCGTCTACATGCTCCACGGGATGGGGATCGCGACCGGGGTCGACCTGGACGCGCTCGCCGCGACCTCGCGCTGGCTCGCCGGCCTGCTCGGCCACGGCCTGCCGTCGCGCTACCTCTCGGCCGGCCCGGCGCTCGCCCGCGGGACGGCCTCGTGACCGATCCGGTCGCCACGATCCTCGTCGTCGACGACCTGCCGGCCAACCGCGACCTGCTCACGCGCCGCCTCGAGCGCGCGGGCTTTCGCGTGCTGGGCGCCGGCAGCGGCCCCGAGGCGCTCGACGTGCTCGGCCGCTCCGGCGTCGACTGCGTGCTGCTCGACATCATGATGCCGGGCATGACGGGGCTCGAGGTGCTGCGGCGGGTGCGCCTGACGCGCTCCGAGGCGGCGCTGCCGGTGATCATGGTCACGGCCAAGAGCGACAACGAGGACGTGATCGAGGCCCTGACGCTGGGCGCGAACGACTACGTCACGAAGCCGGTGGACTTCCCGGTCACGCTGGCGCGGATCCGGGCGCACCTGCGCACCCGCTCCGCGGCGCAGCTGGCCGAGGCGGCGCCCCCCGAACCGATCATGCCGGCCCACGCGCAGCCCGGCAGCGTGCTGGCCGGCCGCTACCGGCTCGAGGCGCTGATCGGCGGCGGCAGCTTCGGCACCGTCTTCCGCGCGCGGCACATCGAGCTCGGGCGCGACGTGGCGGTGAAGGTGCTGGCGACGAGCGCGGGCACCGACCCCGAGGCCGTCGCGCGCTTCCGGCGCGAGGGCGCGTCGGCCTGCCGGGTGCAGCACCCGAACGCGGTGGCGATCCTCGACTTCGGCGTCAACGAGGGCGGGGTCGCCTACCTGGTGATGGAGCTGCTCGAGGGGCACTCGCTGGACAAGGAGCTCGAAGAGCGCGGCCAGCTCACTCCGCGCCGCTGCGCCCAGGTCGTGGTGCCGATCTGCGGCGCGCTCGCCGCCGCGCACGCCGCCGGCGTCGTGCACCGCGACGTCAAGCCGTCGAACGTCTTCCTGCACCACACGCCGCAGGGCGAGGTGCCCAAGATCCTCGACTTCGGCATCGCGAAGATCGCGGGCGACGCGGCGCTCGGCCAGCGCCTGACGCTCGACGGCTCGCTGCTCGGGACACCCGCCTACATGGCGCCGGAGCGCTTCCGGCGCGGTCCCTACGGGCCCAAGTCCGACGTCTACAGCGTGGGCGCCATGCTCTACGAGATGCTGTCGGGCCGGCTGCCGTTCCTGCCCGCCTCCGCCGACCCGCTCGCGCTCGTCGCGCTGCAGGCCGAAGAGGACCCGCCGCCGCTGCGCCCGCGCTGCCCCGACATCCCGCCGGCGCTCGAGAAGCTGGTGCGCGAGGCGCTCGCGAAGAACCCGGACGATCGGCCCGGCGCCGAGGTGCTGGCGCGGCGGCTGGCGCTCGTGGCCGCCGATCCGTTCACGCCGCTCGACGGCGACGCCGGCGAGCACTACTGACCGCCCGCGCGGCGGGGACGCGGCTCGCGCCGCTACTGTAGAATCCTGCGCCGGCGGCCGCGAGGCCGGGCGAAACGGGGACACCGATGAATGCAGTCGAGCGCTGGGTCGAGCAGGTGGCGGCGACGCTGCGTCCTTCCCGCGTCGCCTGGTGCGACGGCTCGCAGGCCGAGAACGATCGGCTCGTCGAGCTGATGCTGGCCGACGGCACGCTCGCCCGGCTCGATCCCGCGGCCGCGCCCGGCTCGTACCTGCACCGCAGCCACCCCTCCGACGTGGCGCGCACCGAGCACCTCACCTTCATCGCCAGTCCCACGCGCGAGGAGGCGGGCCCCACCAACAACTGGATGTCGCCCGACGAGGCGCGCCAGCGGGTCTGGCCGCTGTTCGACGGGGCGATGAAGGGGCGCACGCTCTACGTGGTGCCCTACGTGATGGGCCCGCTCGGCTCGCCGTTCAGCAAGGTGGGCGTCGAGGTCACCGACAGCCCGTACGTGGTCGCGAACATGCGGATCATGACGCGGATGGGCAGGGCCGCGCTCGAGCAGCTCGGCGCGAGCGAGGACTTCGTGCCCGGCCTGCACTCGCTCGGCGACCTCTCGCCGGACCGCCGCTTCATCGTGCACTTCCCGCAGGAGCGGACGATCTGGAGCGTGGGCTCGGGCTACGGCGGCAACGCGCTCCTCGGCAAGAAGTGCTTCGCGCTGCGCATCGCCTCGACGCTGGCCCGCGACCAGGGCTGGCTGGCCGAGCACATGCTGATCCTCGAGCTCGAGCTGCCGGGCGGCGAGACCCACTACGTCGGCGCCGCCTTCCCCTCGGCCTGCGGCAAGACGAACCTGGCGATGCTCGTCTCGCCGCTCGAGGCGCAGGGCTACAAGGTGCGCACGATCGGCGACGACATCGCCTGGCTGCGCCCGGGCCCGGACGGCCGGCTGTGGGCGGTCAACCCCGAGGCCGGCTTCTTCGGCGTGGTGCCCGGCACCGGGCCCGACACCAACCCGAACGCGCTCGCGACGATCGGCCACGACACGATCTTCACGAACGTGGCCGTGACGCCCGGCGGCGTGCCGTGGTGGGAGGGCAAGGACAAGAACCCGCCGGCCGACCTCCTCGACTGGCAGGGCAAGCCCTGGGACCGCAGCGGCAAGGCCGCGCACCCGAACTCGCGCTTCACCGTCGCCGCGCGCCAGTGCCCGTCGATGTCGAGCCGCTGGGAGGACCCGCAGGGGGTCCCGCTGTCGGCGATCGTCTTCGGCGGCCGCCGCGCGCGCGTCGCGCCGCTCGTGTTCCAGGCCCGCGACTGGGCCCATGGCGTCTTCGTCGGCGCCACGATGGGCTCCGAGACGACCGCCGCGGCCACCGGCGCCGTCGGCGTCGTGCGCCGCGACCCGATGGCGATGCTGCCCTTCTGCGGCTACAACATGGGCGACTACTTCGGCCACTGGCTGCGGCTCGGGCGCTCGCTCGCGCGCCCGCCGGCGATCTTCCACGTGAACTGGTTCCGCACCGACGCCGCCGGCCGCTTCGTCTGGCCGGGCTTCGGCGACAACCTGCGCGTGCTGCTGTGGATGATCCGGCGCGTGAAGGGACAGGCCGATGCCCTCGAGACGCCGATCGGTCTCGTGCCGTCCGAGGCCGCGCTCGACTGGGACGGGCTCGCGCTCTCGGCTGACGAGCGCGCCTCGCTGCTCGCCGTCGACCGGGCCGAGTGGCAGGGGGAGCTGCCGGAGATGCGGGCCTTCTTCGAGCGCTTCGGCACCCGGCTGCCGGGCGAGCTCGCCGGCTCGCTCGAGACGCTTGAGCAGGACC
>JBGASI010000218.1:0-7541 GCA_044229815.1 Vicinamibacteria bacterium
AGGACTGATGCGGCGGCCCGGCTCGAACGCGCTCCGCGTCGCCGCCAGTGCCGCGGCGGTCGTCGCGGCGCTGGCCGCCGTCGCCCCGGCGCCGGACGGTCCGGGCGGAGCGCGGGCGACGGCTGGGGCGTCGCCGCTCGCCTCGGCGGGCGCTCGCCTCGAACTCGGCCCCGGCCTCGGTACCGGCCTCGAGGGCTTCGCCCGCGCCGTCACGCCCCGGGCGGTCCGGCTGCCGCTCGACCACGGCCCCCACTTCGAGTACCAGACCGAGTGGTGGTACTACACCGGCAACGTCGCGACGCCCGGCGGCCAGCGCTTCGGCTTCCAGCTCACCCTCTTCAGGCGCGGCCTCACCCCGGGCCCGCCCGAGGCCCTCGGGCTCGCGACCAACCAGGTCTACTTCGCGCACCTCGCGCTCAGCGACGTCGGCGCGGGACGCCACGTGGCCGCCGAGCGCTTCGCGCGCGGCGCGGGCGGGCTGGCCGGCGCCACAGGAGAGCCGTACGGCGCCTGGCTCGAGGACTGGCGGATCGAGTCGACGACGGCCGACGGCAGCGCGGTGCGGCTGCGCGCCCGGGACGAGGCGAGCGGCCTCTCCCTCGACCTGGAGCTCGAGGCGACGAAGCCCCTCGTCGCGCACGGCGAGCGCGGCCTGTCGGCGAAGAGCGACGAGCCGGGCAACGCGTCGTACTACGTCGGCTACACCCGGCTGGCGGCGCGCGGCCGCGTCGGCCTGGGCGAGCGCGGCGGCGAGGTCAGAGGCGAGGCGTGGTTCGATCACGAGTGGAGCACCAGCGCGCTCGGCCCCGGCGCCGTGGGCTGGGACTGGTTCTCGCTGCAGCTCGACGACGGGCGCGAGCTGATGCTGTTCCGGCTGCGGCGGCAGGACGGCTCGCTGGAGGCGGCGTCCTCCGGCACGCTGGTCCTGCGCGACGGCCACGCGCTCGCGCTCGGGCGCGACGACGTCGCTGTCGAGGCGCTGCGCCAGTGGCGCAGCCCGCAGACGGGCATCCGCTACCCCTCGCGCTGGCGCCTGCTCGTGCCGGCGCACGGCCTCGACCTGCTCGTCGAGCCGTGGCTCGAGGCCCAGGAAATGCGCACGTCCTTCGTTTACTGGGAGGGAGCCGTCCGCGTGGCCGGCAGGGCCGACGGCCGGGCGGTGGCCGGCCGGGGCTACGTGGAGCTGACCGGCTACGGCCGCTCCATGCAGGGTGTCTTCTGAACTGGGCCCGGCCGCGCCGGGACTAGCCCCGCGCGGCGCGCAGCAGCGCCCGCAGGTTGTCGGCCGGCGTGGTGGCCGGCAGCGCGCAGCCGGCGTTGAGGACGAAGCGCGGGTTGCCGGCGAAGACCTCGACGAGCTCGCGCGTCTTGCGCTCGACGAGCTCGGGCGTGCCGAGCGCCAGCACGCCGCTCGGGTCGATGTTGCCGACGAAGACCGCGCGGCCCTGCAGCTTGCCGGCCGCCAGCCGCGCGTCCGTGCCGTGGTCCAGCTCCAGCGCGTCGGCGCCGCTCGCGAGCATGTCGTCGAGGATGCGGTCCGTGCGCCCGCACACGTGCAGCACGAAGGGCCGCCCGAGCCGGTGCGCCTCGTCCACCACCCGCCGCTCCCAGGGCAGCGCGAGCTCGCGGAAGTGGCGCGGCGAGACGAGGCCGGCCGGGCTGTCGCCGCAGGACACCCAGTGCGCCCCGGCCCCGGCCATCAGGCGCACCATCTGCAGCACCGCCTCCGTGCAGTGCTCGAGCAGCCGCTCCGCGCGCTCGCGGTTGTCGGGGTCGGCGACGTCCATCATCCAGTCCGCGGCGCCGCGCAGCAGGCTCGCCAGCGAGAACGGGGCCTGGTCGCAGTTGCCACGGACGAGGACCTCGTTGCCGAAGTGCCGCGCCAGCAGGCGCACCGCCTCGACCCAGACCTGGACGCGGGGGTCGGCGGCGACGTCCGGCGGCGCCAGCTCGTCCACGGCCTCGAGGCTCGCGAGCCGGGCGCCGTGGCACAGCGCCGGCTCGTCCTCCGGCAGCAGCACGGGCGCGCCGAGCGCCCCGCCCAGGGTCGCGGTGTCGACGTCCACGAGCACCCCGTCGTAGCCGTAGGTCTCGACCGCCTGCACGAACGCCGCGGCGATCCGGCGCGGGTCCTCGCGGTACTCGCGCATCGTGAGGCCCGCCTCGCGCGCGGCCATCATGAAGTTGTGGAGCAGGACCGGCACCCGGTCGGGGGCCTCCCCGCGCACGGCGGCCGTGAGACGCTCGTACCCGTTCATCGGCGCATGTTAACCTCCGGCGTCCCGCGCCGCCGACACGGGGCCGCGCGCGATCGCCACGGAGTCTCGAGATGAAACTGCCCCGCCTGGCCGCCTACGCCGTCCTCCTCGGCACGGCCGCGCTCGGCGCCTACGCGGCCTGGCGCCTCCAGTCCTGGCGCGACGCCGAAGAGGAGACGCGCCTGCGGGCGACGCACACGCTGGCCGGCAGCGTCGCGCCGCGCGACGACTTCCGCTCCCACGCCCTCGGCGGGCAGCGCCGGGTCTGGGTCTACCTGCCGCCGACGTACGAGAAGGAGCCGCAGCGGCGCTTCCCGGTGCTCTACCTGCACGACGGGCAGAACGTGTTCGACGGGGCGACCGCCTTCATCGCCGGCAAGGAGTGGCGGGTCGACGAGACCGCGGAGGGCCTGCTGTGGGACGGCCAGCTCGAGCCGCTGATCGTCGTGGCGCTCGACAACGGCGGCGAGCGGCGCCTGGACGAGTACACGCCCGTGCCCGACCCTGCCCGCCGCCTCGGCGGGCAGGCGGACGCCTACGGCCGCGCCCTGATCGGCGAGCTCAAGCCCTGGATCGACCGCGAGTACCGCACGCTGCCCGGGCCCGAGTCGACCGGCATCGGCGGCTCCTCGCTCGGCGGCCTCGTCTCGCTCTACCTCGGGCTGTCCCACCCCGAGGTCTTCTCGCGCATCGCCGCGCTGTCGACTTCCGTCTGGTGGGCCGACCGCTTCATCGTCGGCTTCGTGGACCGCCTGCCCGCCCCGACCGGCGCCCGGATCTGGACCGACATCGGCACGCGCGAGGACGGCCGGCGGGCCGTCGACGACGCGCGGGCCCTGCGCGACGCCCTCGTCCGCAAGGGCTGGCGCGAGGGGGTGGACCTGCGCCACGTGGAGGTCGAGGGCGCCAGGCACGACGAGGAGGCGTGGGCCGGGCGGACCGCGGACGTGCTGCGCTTCCTGTTCCCACCCGCGCCCAGACCGTAGCCAGGAGGATCCATGCCCGCCATCGAGTTCACCGACAACTACCAGGACCTCTCGACCGACCAGGGCTTCCAGTTCAAGTTCCACTGCGAGCGCTGCGGCGACGGCTTCATGTCGTCGTTCCAGACGAACGCGCTCGGTGTCGCCGGCAGCCTGCTGCGCGGGGCCGGCAGCCTGCTCGGCGGGGTCTTCGGCCAGGCGGCCGCCGGCACCTACGAGGTGCAGCGCGCGGTCGGCGGCCCCCAGCACGACGCGGCGCTGCGGGTGGCGGTCGAGGAGATCAAGCCGCTGTTCCACAAGTGCCGCCGCTGCGGCAACTGGCTGTGCGAGCAGACCTGCTGGAACGGCCGCGCCGCGATGTGCAAGCAGTGCGCGCCGATCGCCGAGGAGGAGGAGTCGGCGCTGCGGGCCGAGCACGTGCGCACGCAGGTGACGAACGACGTGTTCCTCGAGGAGAACCAGCGGATGAGCGCGAAGGGCCGGGAGGTCGCGGCGAAGTGCCCCGACTGCGGCACGCCCACGCTCGGCAAGAAGTTCTGCCCGTCCTGCGGCAAGAAGCTGCTCGCCACCGGCACGGCCTTCTGCGGCGAGTGCGGCGTCAAGCTGACGCCCGGCGCGAAGTTCTGCGGCGAGTGCGGAGCGAAGCAGGGCGAGGCTTGACGGCGGTCGCGCGCGCGCAGGCGTTCGAACGCGACTGCTTCGTCGCCGTCGCAGGGCTGCTGCAGCCCGCCGATATCTGCTGGTACCGCGAGGTCTACGACCGCTTCCTCGCCGGGGCGATCGACGTGGGCCGCCGCCGCTCGGACCTCGGCGCGGGCGCCGACCCGGCGCGCGCCGGGGTCGAGAACATCACGCAGATCCTCTGGCCGAGCGAGTCGCTGCCCGAGCTGCGAGCGAGCCCCGCGTACGAGCGGGCGCTGGCGATCGCCCGCGAGCTGCTCGGCGACGACGCGGCCTTCGACTTCGACATGCTGATCGACAAGGCCCCGGGCACCGCGACCGCGACGCCCTGGCACCAGGACTGCGCGTACTGGATCGACCTGCCCGACCGGCGCGCGGCCTCCTGCTGGATCGCGCTCGACGACGCGACCCTCGACAACGGCTGCCTGTGGTTCGTGCCGGGCTCGCAGCGCGAGCCGATGCGGCCGCACCGCTCGGCCGGGAAGGGCGGCGGCGCGCTCGAGTGCGACGCGAAGGAGTCGGAGGGCGTGGCCGTCCCGCTGCCCGCCGGCTCGTGCACCTTCCACGCCGGGGCCACCCTGCACTACGCGCGCGGCAACTTCAGCGCCGGCCACCGGCGCGCGCTGATCGTCAACTTCCGCCCGCAGGCGATGATCGAGCTCGAGCGCGCCCGCGGCTTCGACCACGGCAAGGACGCCCCCGGCCGCGAGAACCGCAACCCGCTCACGCGCTAGTCGAGCGCGCCGAGCGTCTCGTCGATCGCCGCGCGCAGCGCCGGCGTCGGCGGCGCGTCCACGTCCTCGACCGCGTCGAGCAGCTGCGTGAGCTGCCGCTGCAGCCGCACCAGTTTCTCGTCCTTCGGCTTCGCCGCGCGCGCCTCGGCGACCCGGCCCAGCGCCTCGCCGATCCGCAGCGACAGGGCGTGCTGCGCGACGAGCTCGGACAGGGGCGTCTTCACCCGCGGGTCCATCCGCACGTGCAGCGGCTGTTCCTGGCTACGCCCGTCGACGACGAGGCGCACGGTGTAGCTCCCCGGCGGGACCCACGGCCCGCGCGGCTCGCGCGGCGTGTCCTTGTAGACGGCGGCGATCGGGTAGGAGAAGGACGCCGCGGCGGGCGTCGCCTCGCGCAGGTCCCAGGCGAAGCGGTGCAGCCCCGGCGCGGTCGACAGCGCCTGCGGCGGGCGGATCCAGTAGTCCGGGATGTTGCGGCCCTCGACCGGCGGCACCGGCGCGTCGTCGCTCGCGTAGCGGCGCACGAGCCGGCCGGCCGCGTCGCGCACCTCGAGCGCGACCTGCCGGGCCGCGGCCTTCAGGTGATAGGCGATCACGACGCCGTCGGGCGGGTTCGGTGCCGCGGGCTCGTCCGGCGGCAGCGGCGTGTCGGTGTTCTTGTTCGAGCGGAAGCGCACGGCCAGCTGCGGCGCGAACAGCCGCGCGTCGGCCGAGAGCGCCTCGGCGGAGAGCTGCCGCAGCGGCGTGATGTCGTCGAGGATCCAGAAGCCGCGGCCGTGCGTGCCCGCGACGAGGTCGTCGTCCTTCACCACCAGGTCGCGCACGGAGGTCGCCGGCATGTTGCTGCGCAGCGACTGCCAGCGCTCGCCGCCGTCGAAGCTCACCCACACCTGCCGCTCGCTGCCGGCGAAGAGCAGCTCGCGCCGCTTCGGGTCCTCCCGCACCGTGTTGAGGACGCCCTCGTCGTCGGGGATGCCCGCCGTCACGTGCTGCCAGGTCCTGCCGCCGTCGCGCGTGCGGTAGAGGTGCGGCCGCGTGTCGTCGAGGCGGAACGTGTTGACCGCCGCCCAGGCCGTGTCGCGGTCGAAGTGCGAGGCCTCGAGCATCGACACCTTCGCCCATGGCCCGAGCGCCTGCGGCGTCACGTCCTGCCAGCTCGCCCCGCCGTCGCGGGTCACGTGGACGAGGCCGTCGTCCGTGCCCGCCCAGACGAGCCGGCCGTCGAGCGGCGAAGGAGCCACGGCGTAGATGACGCCCCGCTGCGCCGGCTTCGCCTCGGGCGTGTCGCGGTACTTGCCGACGTTCGCCGGCGCGTCCCAGGCCTGGCGGGTCAGGTCCGGGCTGATCTCGGCCCAGTGCTGGCCGCCGTCCGTCGTCTTCCACAGCGTGTTCGACGCGAAGTAGAGCGTCCTCGGGTCGGTCGGCGAGAAGAGCACGGGCTGCGTGCGCACGACGCGGTAGCCGGGACCCCGCAACGGCCGCGGCGAGACGTTCTGCACCTGCCCGCTGCGCCGGTCGTAGCGGCTGATCTTGCCGCCGTAGACGACGTCCGGGTCGAGCGGGTCGGCGGCCACGTAGCCGTACTCCTCGACGCCCACGGGGTGCCAGTCGCGGAAGGTGATCTGCCCGTCGTCGCCGCGGCTCGCGACGCAGGCCGAGCCGCTCTCCTGCTGCCCGCCGCAGACGCGGTAGGGGAAGGCCTCGTCGGTGCTCACGTGGTAGAACTGCGCGGTCGGCTGGTTGTACCAGCTGCTCCAGCTCTCTCCCCCGTTCACGCTCACCACGGCGCCCTGGTCCGAGGAGAGGATCATCACCTCGGGCCGGCCGGGGTCGATCCAGATCCGCTGGTAGTCGTCCCCGCCCGGCGCGCCGCGCAAGGCGCTGAACGTCCGGCCGCCGTCCACCGACTTCCAGGTGACGATCGTCGGCACGAAGACGACGTCGGGGTTGGTCGGGTGCACGCGCACCTCGGCCGCGTCGTCCGGCCGCGCGATCACGCGCGGGTCGGCGTTCACCCGCCGCCACGACTCGCCGGCGTCGTCCGAGCGGTAGATCCCGCCGAGTTCGCGCGCCTCGACGGTCGCGTAGAGCCGGCGCGAGTCGCTCGGCGCGACGGTGACGCCGATGCGGCCCAGGCCCTGCTCGAAGCCGGGCAGGCCCGCCGTCAGCGGCCGCCAGGTGCGGCCGCCGTCCGTCGACTTGAACAGCCCGCTGCCGGGGCCGGCGAACTCCCCGTTCTCCCAGGGTCCCTGGCGCGCCTCCCACAGCACCGCGTACACGGTGTCGGGATCGCGCGGGTCGAGGACCACGTCGGCGCCGCCCGTGTCCGCGTCGCGGTAGAGCACCTTCTGGAACGTCGCGCCGCCGTCCATCGAGCGGAAGATCCCGCGCTCCTCGTTGGGCCCATAGGGGTGGCCCAGCGCCGCGACGAAAAGCCGCTGCGGGTCGCGCGGGTCGATCGCGATCTGCGCGATCTGCTGCGCGTCGCGCAGCCCGAGGTGGCGCCAGCTGCGCCCGGCGTCGGTCGTCTTGTAGATGCCGTCGCCGGTCGAGAGGTCCGGCCGCTGCATGCCCTCGCCGCTGCCGACGTAGATCACGTCCGGGTTGGACGGCGCCACGGCCACGGCACCGATCGAGCCCGTCGGCTGGTCGTCGAAGATCGGCTGCCAGGTGCGGCCGTAGTCGGTCGTCCGCCAGACGCCGCCGTTGACGACGCCGATGTAGAACAGCCCCGGCCGGCCCGGGACGCCCGTCGCGGCCTTCGTGCGCCCGCCGCGGAACGGGCCGATCCCGCGCCAGCGCAGCTCGCGGAACAGCGACGGGTCGAGGGCGCTCGCGTCCGGCCCGGCCGAGGCCAGGGACGCCGCCAGGAGCGCCGCCGCGAG
>JBGASI010000219.1:0-7528 GCA_044229815.1 Vicinamibacteria bacterium
ACGAGCTGCTCACGAGCTTCCTGCAGTCGCACGAGGACGCTCCGGCGAGGGCGCTGCTCGAGCGCGTGCGGCGCGACGCCGCCACGGAGACGCCGCTCGAGGAGCAGCGCATCGCCCACTTCCACCTGCGCTACGACGGCGAGGCCCACGAGGACGTCGGCCGCGAGGTGCTGCGCGTGCTCGAGCGCCACTACGCCACCCTCGTGCGCACCTTCGACCACGAGCCCGCGGAGGTGATCCCGGTCGTCCTGCTCTCGCAGGAGAGCTACTACGACGCCACCGGCGCCCCGTCCTGGTCGGGCGGCCTGTACGACGATTTCGACGGCCGCGTGCGCATCCCGATCGGAGGCCTCGGCGTCGGGCTCGATCCGCGGCTCGACGCGACGGTCCTGCACGAGCTGACGCATGCCTTCGTGGCGGGCCGCTCGTCGGGGCTCGCACCCCGCGTGCTCCACGAGGGCCTCGCCCAGCTGATGGAGGGCAAGCGCAGCGCGACGGCGCTCGGCGGGGCCGGCCTGCAGGCGCTCGCGGACGGACGCCTCCGCGGCGTGGGCGGCTTCTACCTCGAGGCCCTCGCCTTCGTCGAGGACCTGGTGGCCCGCCGCGGGCAGGGCGGGATCAACGATCTGCTGGCGGAGATGGCGCGCGGGCGGGACGTGGACGCGGCCTTTCGCCAGGTGTACGGCCGCGAGCTCGGCCCGCTCCAGGCCGACTGGCGGGCGCGCCTGCGCCAGCGCCACGGCAGCTGAGCGCTCGCCGCCCTCAGCGGACCGACAGCTCGAACGGCAGGCGCGCGATCGGACCGCCCTCGCCGAGCGCGCTCATCCAGCGCAGGAGCGACCCCGCCCTGGGCCCGAGCAGCCGCAGCGCCACGTCCTCGTCCTGCCGCTCCAGCAGCAGGTCGAAGAGCCCCTTCTTCGCGGGATAGACCACGACGCCGGCCTCGCCCGTGATCCGCGCCTTCTTCCGCGCGACGGAGACCGCCACGTCCAGCCCGCCGAGCTGGTCGACGAGGCCCGCGGCGAGCGCGTCCGAGCCCGACCAGACCCGGCCCTGCGCCACCGCCTCGATCTCTTCCTTCGTCTTCCGGCGGCCCTCCGCCGCCTTCGTCACGAACGTCGTGTAGAACGCCCGGTTCATCTCGCGGACGCGCGCGCGCTCCTCCTCGTCCCACGGCCGCGAGGACGAGAACAGGCGCGCGAAGCGCCCGCGCTGCACGACGTCCTCGGAGAGGCCCAGCTTCGCGTAGAGCCCGCGCAGGCTGAACTTGCCCGAGAAGACGCCGATCGAGCCCGTGATCGTGGCGGGCCCGGCCACGATCGCGTCCGCGTTCATCGAGATGTAGTAGCCGCCCGAGGCGGCGTAGTCGCCCATCGACACCACCACCGGCTTCGAGCGGCGCGCGATGCCGACCTCCCGCCACACGGCGTCCGAGGCGGTGCCCGAGCCGCCGGGGCTGTCGACGCGCAGCACGATCGCACGCACCGCGCCGTCCTCGACGGCCTCGCGCAGCCCGCGCACGAGGGTGTCGGAGCCGACGAGGCCGCCGCCGAGCGGGCTCGACTGGCTCTCGCCGGAGACGATCGTCCCGACGGCATAGACGAGCGCGACCACCGGGCGCGACCCGAAGCCCATGCCGCGCGCGGCCTTCAGGTAGCGGGCCGGCCCGACGCGCCCGCTGATGCCGAGGCGCGCCTCGACCTGGTCGCGGTACAGCACCTCGTCCACCAGACCTCGCGCCTTCGCCCGCTCGCCGTCGAACGGCGCTTCGTCCACGGCGGCGCGCACCTGGTCGGGCGTCAGCCCGCGGGCCTCGGCCACGCCGCGCACGAAGTTGTCGAAGAGGCTCCCGACGAGCGCCTCCATCTGCTCCCGGTGCGGCTCGGTGAAGGCCTTCTCCGTGTACTGGTTGGGGGCGTTCTTGTACTTGCCGACGCCTTCGAACTGCGCCTCGACGCCCAGCTTGTCGAGCGTGCCGCGGTAGAAGGTGACCTCGGCGGCAAGGCCCGAGATGTCGAGCAGCGCCGTCGGCGCCGCCGCGATCTTGCCGCAGCCCGTGGCCAGGTAGTACTCCGGGCTGCCGGCCACCTCGAGCTGCGCCCACGACGGCTTGCCGCTGCGGCGGAAGCGCAGCAGAGCGTCGCGCAGCTCCGCGACACGCGCCCAGCCGGTCGCGAGCGGACCGACCCGCAGCACGAGCCCCTTGACCTGCGGGTCGGAGGCGGCCCGGTCGACAGCCTCGACGAGTCCGCGCAGCGACGGCGCGCGGTCCTCGAACAGGCCGGCGAAGCCCGAACTCGTCTCCTCGGGCAGATCGCCGGAGACCTCGAGCGCCAGGTACGGCGTCGCGCCGAGCGCCAGGCGCGAACCGCTGCCACGCAGCAGCAGCGCCACCGCCCCGACGGCCGCGGCCCCGAGCGCCAGCGCGGTGACCGCCGCGGCGAGCACCCAGGCGGTCCGCTTCCTCATCGGGCGCCGCTCAGCCCTGGACGGCGGACTGCAGGTAGTCGGCGCGCGTGCGGGCGTCGCCGGCGTACACGCTGGCCGGGAACTCCTCGAGCAGCTGGCGATAGACCGCGCGCGCCTCGCCGAGGCGCCCGGCGTCTTCGAGCGCCTGCGCCGCGTTCAGCAGCGCGAAGTCGCGCGGCACGCCGGCCGCGGGGTTCGTGGCGATACCGCGAAACGCCTCGACCGCCTTGTCCACCTGGCCCTGGCGGCGATAGACGTCCGCGAGCGCGAGGCGCGCGAGATCGGGCTCGAGGCCCGCGCCGCGCGCCTGGATCTCCTGCAGGGACTTCTCGGCCTCGGCGTACTGCTTCAGCTCGATCCGGGACAGGGCGGCGAAGTACTTCGCGCGCAGGCCCGTCGCGGACGAGGCGTAGCGCCGCTCGATGCCGTCGAACGCGGCGGCCGCGGTCTTGTACTTGTCCTCGGCGCTCGCGAAGACCTGGCCCGTCGGACGCTCCGCGCCCGGCGCCACCTCCGAGGTGACCGGCGCCTCGAAGCTGGTCATCGCCTCGCGAAACGCGCGGTCCGCCTCTCGCGCCCGCTGCGACTGGAAGTACGCGAGCGCGCCGACCGCCGCGGCCAGCACGAGACCGACGCCGATCCCGATGCGCACCCCTTCGCGGTGCTTGCCGAGCCAGGCCACGCCGTGCTCGATGCCTCCGACGAACTCGTCCTGCTTGATCTCGTCCCTGAGGTCCTTCTTCAAGCCCAATGCTCCTGTCCGCGGGGTGGTGCGCCTGGAGGGAGTCGAACCCCCAACCTCGAGCTTAGGATGCTCTTGCTCTATCCTGTTGAGCTACAGGCGCCAAGCCCCGGCAGTCGATGGTCGAAGGTTACCACAACGGGCGCGCCCGCAGCGGGCGCGCCTAGTACGTCAGCAGGCTGCGCACCGGGCGGCCCTCGAGCCGGGCGCGGCCGTTCAGGAACGACAGCTCGACCAGGAACAGGTAGCTGCTGACGGTCGCACCGAGACCGGCGACGAGCTCGCCGACCGCGCGGGCCGTGCCCCCGGTCGCAATCACGTCGTCCACCACCAGCACTCGGTCCCCGGGACCCACCGCGTCCTCGTGGATCTCCAGGGTGTCCGTCCCGTACTCGAGGGTGTAGCTGGCCTTGCGCGACCGCCACGGCAGCTTGCCGGGCTTGCGCACCGGCACGAAGCCGGCGCCGAGGCGCTGGGCCAGCGCGCCGCCGAGGATGAAGCCGCGGCTCTCGATCGCGATCACCTGGTCCACGGCGAGGTCCCCGACCAGCACGGTCAGGAGGTCGATCGCGCGCCGGAAGTGCGCGGGGTCGCGCAGCAGGGTCGTGATGTCCTTGAAGACGATGCCGGGCTTCGGGAAGTCCGGCACGTCCCGGATCGCGGACTTCAGGGACTCGACCTGGGAGTCGACGTTCATCGAGGAGCGCTCCTTCAGCGGATGTGGAACCCGGCGTCGCCGCGTGGCTCGATCGGCTCGCGCTCGACGCTCGCCACCTCGGAGAAGGCGGGGCCCTCGCGCAGGCAGGACTCGAGGTCCCCGAGCGCACCCTTTTCGCCCTCGGCCACGACCTCGACCGCCCCGTCCGCGCGGTTGCGCGCGAACCCGGTCAGGCCGAGCGCCTCGGCCTGCCGGAGCGCGAAGTACCGGTAGCCGACACCCTGGACACGGCCCTGCACGACGAAACGGTACGCGGCCACTCGACCTCCTCCGGGCCGGAGCCTACCACAGCGGCGTGCGCCCGATCAGCGCGCGATCCCGCCCGCCGCCACCCAGGCGCTCGACCAGGCCCACTGGAAGTTGAAACCGCCGATGCGGCCGTCCACGTCGAGGATCTCCCCGGCCAGATGCAACCCCGGACGGCAGCGGGACTCCAGCGTGCGCGTGTCGACCTCGCCGAGCGGCACCCCTCCCGCCGTGACCTCGGCGAAGCCGTACCCGCGGCTGTCGACCACCGGCAGCTGCCGCGCGAGGAGGCCGGCCACGGCCGCGCGGCGCACCTCGCGCGTCAGGCGCCCGAGCGGCGCCTCGCCGGCGGCGCCCGCCTCCGCAGCCAGCGCGTCGGCCACGGCCTTGGGCACGAAGCGCGCCAGCGCCCGCGCGAGCGACAGGCGCGGGCTCGTGACCGCGAGCTCGCGCAGTGCCGCGTCGGCGGCCTCGGGCCGCAGGCCCGGGGCGAGGCTGGCCTCGAGCGCCGGCGCTCTGCCCTCGAGCCGGGCCCGCAGGAAGCCCCGCGACGCGTCGAGCACCACCGGGCCGCTGACGCCGAAGTGGGTCCACAGGAGCGAGCCCGTCCGGCGCTCCACCACGCGCCCGCCCGCCCGCAGCGTCAGCTCGGCCTCCTGGGCGACGCCGGAGAGACGCTGGTGGAACGAGCCGCCGAGCAGCAGCGGAACGAGGCCCGGCGTCGTCGGGACGATCGAGTGGCCGAGTGTCCGGGCGATCTGCAGGCCCAGCCCGTCGGAGCCCGTCTTCGGCAGCGACAGGCCCCCCGTCGCGAGCACGACCCGCGAGGCGTCGAGCTCGCCCTTCGCGGTGCGCACGCGGAAGCCCCCGGCGCGCGCCTCGACGGCGAGCACGCGCTCCCCCGGGCGCGACACGACGCCGAGCCGCGCGGCCTCGTCGAGCAGCGCCTGCAGGACGACGCGCGAGCGGTTCGCGTCGGGGAACAGCTTGCCCTGCTCCTCCTCGTGCAGCGCCACCCCGATCTCCCGGAAGAAGGCGACCGTCGCGACCACGTCGAACGCGCGCAGCACCCGCCGCACGAGGTGCGGCGGCCCGCCGCCAAAGTCCCGCTCGTCGACCTTCGTGTTCGTCACGTTGCAGCGCGAACCGCCGCTCACGAGGATCTTCGCGCCCGGCCGCGCCGCGCCGTCGAGCAGCACGACCGGCGCCTTCGCCCCGCGACGCAGCGCGAAGATCGCGGTGGCGAGGCCGGCCGCGCCCGCGCCCACGATCGCGATCACCGGGCGCTCCGCGCGCGGAACCCGGCGCTGGCGGTGGGCGGCACGCGGCAAGCATAGCCCGGCCGCGTGATACCTTGCGCGCCGGAGGCAGCGAGATGGCGCGGTTGAGCCGGCGCGAGTTCGGGACCGCGGTCGCGGGCGGGCTGCTCTGCGCGCGCCACGCGGGCGCCCGCGGAGCCACGCACCCCGCCGCCAGCCTCTTTCCCTTCGGGACCCACGTCTACCGCGAGCCGCACCTGCCGCTCGACGAGATCCGCCGCGACCTGCCGCTGCTGAAGCGTCTCGGCTTCAACATGGTCAAGGTCCAGGAGTCGTGGGCGATCGACGAGCCCCGCGAGGGAACGGTCGGCCTCGACGACGTCGCTCGCGTGATCGCCGACGCGGGCGAGCAGGGCTTGTCGGTCTTCTTCGGCGTCACGATGGAGCAGGCCCCCGCGTGGCTCTGGCGAAAGTACCCCGACGCCGCGCCGCTCTACGAGGACGGCTCGCCCCACGCGGACCCGACGCCCTACCTGCTGCCCTCCGACGGCAAGCCCGGCCCCTGCTGGCACCACCCGGGGGCCCGCGCGGCCGCGGAGCGCTTTCTCCGCGTCGTCGGCTCCGAACTCGGCCGCTTCGAGCAGATCCTCGTCTGGAGCGTGGCGCAGGAGGTCGGCTTCTTCAGCTGGGACTTCCGGCCCGGCCACTTCGCCCTGTGCTACTGCCCGCACACCCTCGCCGCCTACCGCGCCTGGTTGCGCGGGCGCTACGCCTCGCTCGCGGCCCTCAACGACGCGTGGAAGACCGGCTACGGCGCGTGGGACGAGATCGACCCGCCCCGGCGCTTCCGTGCGGTGCCGTCCTGGATCGACTGGCGGCGCTTCGTCGAGGTCGACAGCTTCGCCGAGGCCCTGCGCTGGAAGGGCGACGCCGTGCGTGGGGGCCGGGCGGGCCGGGCGATCATGGCCCACCTGGGCGGGCCGACCGTCGGGGCCTCGCGCGAGTGGAGCTGGGCCCGCGCGGTCGACGTCTTCGGCACCTCCTTCTACCCGCTGTGGGACGAGCCTCCGTTCTGGAGCGCGGTGCCGCTGAAGACCGACCTGGTCCGCTCGGCCAGCCGCGACGGCGCGTTCTGGACCGCCGAGCTGCAGGGCGGGCCGGTCTCGCAGAACCTCGTGCTCGGGCGGGTTCCCTCGCCCGCCGAGATCCGGCGCTGGGTCCTGGGCTCGATCGGCTGCGGGGCGCGCGGCGTGTGCTTCTGGAACCACCGCGCCGAGCGCCTGTGGAGCGAGGGCTACGGCTTCGGCCTGCTCGACTCCGCGGGCGAGCGCAGCGAGCGGGCGGAAGAGGCGGGGCGCCTCGGCCGCGCCCTGGCGAGCGAGCCCGACCTCTTCGCGCACGGCGCTCACCCCGAGCCGGCCGTCGCGATCGCCGTTGGCGAGGACCTGCTCCAGTTCGTCGCCGCCACGGGCGAGGCCGTCCGCCGCGCCTACGTCGACGACGTCACGGGCCTGTGGAAGGGACTGTGGGACGAGGGCATCCCCGCCGCGTTCGTTCCCCTGGAGGAGGTCGCGGCCAGCGCCTCCCGCTACCGGGCCCTGCTGCTTCCCTTCCCGGTCGCCCTCGGCGCCGAGGTGGTCGAGGCGCTGCGCTCCTATGTGCAAGGTGGTGGCACGCTCGTGTCGAGCGCCTGCCCCGGCCGCTTCAGCCGCCTCGGCATGGGCTTCGCCGGCGAGATGGCGCCGGGCGTGGCGGAGCTGTTCGGGGCACGCCACGGCTCGCTCGCGGCCCTCGAGGAACCGCGAAGTGGCGCGGCCCGCGAGCGCTGGGCGGGCACCGGGCGCATCGGGATGCTCCCGCTGGCGCCTTCGTTCCGGGCTCAGGTCCTCGTGCCCACCCGCGGCGAACCGGTGACGATGCGCGACGGCGAGGCGGTCGCGGTCCACAGCGCGTTCGGGCGCGGGCACGCCTGGCTGTTCGGGACGCTGCTCGGTCACGCCTCGCTGCGCGGCGACCGCGCGAACGCGCGCGTCGTGGCCGAGGTCCTCGCCCCGGCCGGCGTACGGGCGGACCGCTGCGGCCCGCTGCTCCGCC
>JBGASI010000220.1:0-7504 GCA_044229815.1 Vicinamibacteria bacterium
AAGGGCATCGGCAAGGGCACAGGCCTCGGGCTCAGCGTCTCCTACGGCATCGTGCAGGAGCACGGCGGCGCCATCTTCGTCGAGAGCACCCCGGGCCAGGGCACGACGTTCCAGGTCGCGCTGCCTGCGGCGGCGCCAGCCGCGGGACGCGCATCAGAGGTGAGATGAGCCAGGAGTCCATCCTCGTCGTCGACGACGAGGAAGTGATGCGCGACGTGCTCGGGCAGGTGCTCGGCAAGGCCGGCTACGACGTCGCCTTCGCGGAGACCGGGCCGCGCGGCGTCGAGCTCGCGCGCAAGGGCAGCTACGCCGCGGCGATCGTGGACGTGATGCTGCCCGAGATGGGCGGGCTCGAGGTGCTCGAGGAGCTGAAGAAGATCGACTCCGAGATGGTGGTCCTGATGATCACCGCCTTCGCCTCGATGGAGATGGCGATCGACGCCATCAAGCGCGGGGCCTTCTACTTCGTGCCCAAGCCGTTCGACAACCAGCAGCTGCTGCACATCCTCTCGAACGGCCTGACCCGCCGCCGGCTCGAGGACGAGAACCGCGAGCTGCGCACGGCGCTGCGCGACCAGGGCCGCTTCATGGAGCTCGTCGGCAAGAGCCCGAAGATGCTCCAGGTGTTCCAGCTGATCTCGCAGGTGGCCCCGTCGCGCTCGACGATCCTGGTCGTGGGCGAGAGCGGCACCGGCAAGGAGCTGGTGGCGAAGGCGGTCCACCAGAACTCGACGCGGCGCGACAAGCCGTTCGTGGTGGTCAACTCGGGCTCGCTGCCCCACGAGCTGCTGGAATCGAACCTGTTCGGGCACGTCAAGGGCGCCTTCACGGGCGCGGTCTACGCCAAGAAGGGCCTCTTCGAGCTGGCCGACAAGGGCACGCTCTTCTTCGACGAGATCGGCAACATCCCGATCGAGACCCAGGCCAAGCTGTTGCGCGTGATCCAGGAGCGCGAGTTCATGCGCCTGGGCGGCGTCGAGACGATCAAGGTCGACGTGCGCGTCGTGGCCGCGACCAACGTGGACCTGCGCCGCGCCGTGGACGAGGGCCGCTTCCGCGAGGACCTGTACTACCGGCTCAACGTGATCGCGATCCAGCTGCCGCCGCTGCGCCAGCGCAAGGAGGACGTGCCGGCTCTCGTCCAGCACTTCACCGACAAGTACGCGCGAGAGAACGGCAAGCAGATCGACGGCGTGACGCCCGAGGTGCTCCAGGCACTGATGGACTACGACTGGCCCGGCAACGTGCGCGAGCTCGAGAACGTGATCGAGCGCGGCGTCGTGCTGTGCACCGGCGACGTGATCGGCCGGGAGCTGGTCCCGGACCACGTCCGCTCGAGCCCCAGCTTCCACATCCCGCCGGTGGCGGTGCCGCCCGAGGGCATCAACCTGCGCGAGGTCATCGCGAGCTTCGAGAAGCGGCTGATCGAGTCGACGCTCGAGGCCACGTCCGGCGTGCAGAAGGACGCGGCCCGCCTGCTCGGCCTCAAGCCCACGACGCTCAACGAGATGATCAAGCGGCACAGCATCCTGCTGCCGCGCGACCGCGAGCGGCGCGCGGGCGGGCGCGACGAGGGCGTCTCCGCGGGCCGGGGCAACGGGGCCTGAGTCCGGGCGAGGGCCGGATGAGCGGGATCCTTGACATCGGGGGCGCGCCCTGCTAGCTTTGCCCGCTAATTGGTGGTAGTCACTAGACTTAACCGCCTTCCTGCCGCGGGGTTCATGGCTTTCCAGGGCTCTCTCGTCGAGCTGCACCTTCCCGACATCATCCAGCTCGTCAGCGTGAGCGGGAAGACCGGGGTGTTCCACCTGGTGGACCGCTCGCACCACGGCGAGATCTGGCTGCACGAGGGGCGCATCGTGCACTCCGAGGTCGACGACCTCTCCGGCGAAGAGGCCGTCTACGCGCTCGCGATCTGGCGCAGCGGCGAGTTCCGCTTCGAGCCCGGCGTCGCCGCGCCGCGCCACAGCATCCAGAAGAACAACACGAACCTGCTGATGGAGGCCGCGCGCCGGCTCGACGAGTGGCGCGTGCTCTCGAAGAAGATCCCCTCGGTCGACCTGGTGCCGGAGTTCGTGATCCTCGACAGCCGCGAGGGCCAGATCAACCTCAACACGATGGAGTGGCTGCTGCTGTCGAAGATCGACGGGCAGCGCTCGCTGAAGCAGATCGCGCAGGCCGCCCGCATGGGTGTCTTCGACGCCGCGAAGCTGCTCTACGGGCTGGTGGCCACGAACCTGATCCGGCTCAAGGACCCGGTCGCCGTGCCGGCGCCCGCGGCATCCCCCGCGCCCGCCGCGCCGCCCGTGCGGCACACGACGGTGGCGGTCGGCCCCGCGGTGCAGCGACCCGCGCCGGCACCGGCACCGCCGCCTGCCGCGACCGGCGCGACCGCCGCGGCGGGCCAGGCGGCACCGCTGCTCGCGCGCCTCGGCCAGCTGAGGGACGAGTGCATCGCGCTGCTCGGGCCCGTCGGCGAGACGGTCGTGCAGAAGCACTACCTGCGGGCGCGCGCCGATCTCGAGCACGGCGCCGGCCCCGAGGCGATCGAGGAAGCCGTGCAGCAGATCGCGCGCGCGGCCGGCATCCTCAAGGGCAGCGCCGTCGCCGACGCCGTGGTCCGGCTGCTCAGGGGCTGATCCCCCGCGGGTCCGGACGGACCCTCGCTAGACGGCCGAGGCGGCCGCGGCGATGAGCGCGCGCCAGCGCTCGAGCACGACGTCCCAGCGGTACTCGGCGTCGACGTAGGAGCGGCCGTGCGCGCCGAGCGCCGCGCGCAGGCGCTCCTGGCGCACGAGCGCGTCGGCCGCCTCGACGTACTCGTCGCCGTCGGCGTAGTAGAGCCCCGCCTGGGAGCGCAGGCAGTGCTCCTCGAGCACGGCCGAGCGGGCATTGACGAGGCCGGGCGTGCCCAGGGCAAAGCCCTCGAGCAGCACGATCGAGAGGCTCTCGTACGGGCTCGGGCAGACGACCGCGCAGGCGCCGGCCATCGCGGCGGCCTTCTCCGGCTCGCCCAGGAAGCCCAGGTAGCGCACGCCGTCCTGCCTCGGCTCCTCCATCGCGAGGCGGCCGATCAACACGAGCTCGGCCGCGCCCTCGCGCTCGCGGCGGTAGCGCGCGTGGTGGGCCAGCATCTCCGCGCAGCCCTTGCCGGCGTCGATGCGCCCGGCGTAGAGCAGGTAGGGCCCCGCGAGGCCGTGACGCGCGCGGAAGCCGTCCACGTCGGGCGGCGGCGGGGGCTCGACCCCCATCCCGACCAGGAACGTGGGCCGTTCGCCGATCACGAAGCGCTCCCGCACCAGCGCGCCCTCGGCCGGAGTCAGGAAGCCGAAGGCACGCGCCCGGCCGAAAGCCTCGCGGTAGAGCGCGAAGCGCAGCGGGGGCTCGTCGTGGGTCGTCGGCACGAGCGCGGAGCGCTCGGCGGCGACCCTCAGCCCCTCGCAGGTCGGGTAGTAGAGGTAGGTGAAGAAGACGACGGCCGCGAAGCGCTCGCGCTCGGCGGCCAGGGCGGCCACGAGCCCGGGCACGTGCGGCCCCTGGCGCCGCAGGAACTCGGCCTCCTCGGCGGCGCTCGCCTCGCGCCGGTAGAGCGGCTCCGCGAAGGCGTTGAACGCGGCCAGGTCGCGCTCCTCCTCGACCGGGAAGCGGCGGACCGTCACGCCGTTCGAGCGCGTCTCGCCGGCGGGCAGCTCGTTGCGCCAGCTGACGTAGTCGCGGGCGCAGCTCGTGAACACGCTGATCGCGTAGTCCGGGGCCAGGCGCTCGGCGACCGCCCGGGCGAGCGACTCGGAGCCGCCGGTGATCCCCTCGCCGTAGCGCTGCACGACGAAGGCGACCTCGGCCGCGGGCCTCACGGCGACTCCAGGTAGAGGCGCAGCGCGGCCTCGACCGCCTGCGGCGCGAAGGCCTCGAGCCGCCGCCGCTGGCCCGCCAGCACGGTCGCGCGCAGCGGCTCGTCGCTCGCCAGCAGGCGCGCGGTCTCGGCCACCTCGGCCAGCCGCTTGTGCGAGAAGCCGACGCCGGCGCCGCCCAGGGTGAAGGGCACCGCCGCCGCCTCGTAGGCCAGCACCGGCACGTCCATCAGCATCGACTCGACGAGCGGCACGCCGAAGCCCTCGTGCTCGCTCATCGAGACGAAGACGCGGGCGGCGCGGTAGCAGGCCAGCAGCTCGTCGTGCGCGACGTGCCCGGTGAACACCACCTCGGCCGGCGTCAGGCCCTCCTCGTAGGCGAAGGCCTGCAGCGCGTCGAAGTACGGGCGGCGCCGCGGCAGCTTGCCCACCAGCAGCAGCCGCACGTCCGGCGAGAGCCAGCGTTTCCACAGGCTCGCCAGCCGGATCAGGTCCTCCGGCCGCTTGTTCGGGACGAGCCGGCCCACGAAGAGCAGGTTCGTGCGCCCGTCCTCCAGCAGGCGCGCCAGCACCGGGTTCGGCGCCTCGCGGTAACGCGCGAAGTCGAGGTAGATCGGCAGCACGCCGGTGCGCGCGACGCCCAGGGCCTCGAGCTCGCGGCGGTTCCACTCGCTGTCGGCGAGGCCGAGGTCGGCGTGCGGCGCGAGCGTCGCCAGCTCCTCGCGGCCGACCTGGCAGATGCGCGCCAGCTCGTCGTCCCAGCCGAGGAAGTAGCCGGGCGGGGTGATGTTGTGGTGGAGCAGCACCCGGCGCCCGCGGTGCTCGCGGAAGGCGGGCGACAGCGGCGAGGGCAGCGCGAAGTGCAGCAGCACGACGTCGTCGGGGCCGCCCGCGCGCCACTCGGCGAAGCGCCGGCCGTCGCCCTCGAGGTCGGCGTCGAGCTCGAGCGCGTAGACGTCGGCCTGGTGCCCCCAGGAGCGAAAGGCGTCCCGCATCAGCCGCGCCGAGTCGCCGATCGCGTCCCCGCGGTGCAGGGCGGGGACCCACTGGTCGATCCTCACGACCGGCTCCCGGCCCCGGGCGCCTCCAGCACCGGCCGCAGCCGCTCGCGCAGCAGGGCGCCGAAGTCGGTGGCGCGGATCCGCGCGATCGCCCGGGCCTGGCTCGCGAGCACCGCGCGCCGCAGGTCGCTGCCGTGGGTCACCCGGTCGAGCAGCTCGGCGACCAGCTCCGGCGACTTGTCCTGCAGCAGCAGCCCGCCGCCGTGCAGCGTCTCGCGCACCGCGCCCGTCTCGTAGGCGATCACCGGCAGGCCGAAGTGCATCGCCTCCTGCAGCGGGACGCAGAAGCCCTCGTGCTCGGACAGGCACAGGAAGGCGTCCGCCGCGCGGTAGCAGGCGTAGAGCTCCTCGTCGTCGACCTGGCCGGTGAAGACCACCTCGTCCGCGCGCAGCTCGCGCACCAGCTCGTTCAGGCGGTCGTAGTAGCGGTCGAAGCCCCGGTAGTCGCCCACCAGCAGCAGCCGGCTCCTCGGCTGCACCCACTTCTGGAAGACCGCGAACGTGCGCACCAGGTCGTCGATCTTCTTGTTCGGGATGACCCGGCCCACGAACAGCACGTTCGTGCGGCCGTCGTCGTACAGCCGGCGCACCACGGGCGACGGCGGCCGGTCGTAGAGCGAGAGGTCGAGCACGATCGGCAGCACGCCGGTGCGCGCGAAGCCCGCCTCTTCCAGCTCCCGCCGGTTGTACTCGCTGTCCCCGAGCGCGAGCTCCGTGCGCGGGGCGAAGGCGCGCAGCTCGCGCCGGCCGTGGTGGCACAGCCCCGCGAGGTGCGGGTGGAAGCCGAGGAAGAAGTGGGCGGGCGTGATGTTGTGGTAGACGACCACCAGCCGGTCCGGCGCCCCGTGAATCAGCCGCCCCGCGGCCGAGCCGATCGAGAAGTGGAAGATGCAGACGGTGTCCGGCGAGGAGACCTCGCGGTACTCCCAAAGCGGCCGCGCCAGGTGCGCCACCCGCGGGTGGACGAGCTCCGCGAAGATGTCCGACTCGTGCCCCGCCGCGCGCAGCTGGCGCTGGATCGCCAGCGCCTCGTTCCCGATCGCGTCGCCGTAGGACAGCGCGGCGAGCAGCTGGTGGACCCTCATCCGCGCCCGGGCCCGCCGCCCGCGGCGGCGTCGCGGTAGGCCACCATGCCCTCGAGCGTCTTCTCGCGCCGCTCCAGGGCCTCGAGCCGCCCGACGAGCTGCAGGTTGCGGTTGCGCTGCTCCTGCAACTCGAGGTTGAGCCGGCTCAGCTCGAGCACCAGGTTGTGCAGCAGGTGGACCTGGAAGCGGTTGAGGTCGGACTGGCGCGAGAGCGCAGCGATCATCGGCACCGGGTTCCAGAACAGCTTCTGCACCGGCCGCAGCAGCCGGCGCGCGGTCTCGAGCACGCGGCCCGCGAGGCCGCGGCTGGAGCGGTAGAGGGCCTCCGGGTCGAAGGCGTAGTTCCACTCGGCGTCGCGCGCGCGGAACTCCTCGAGCAGGTCGGCGCGCAGGTCGCGGCCCTGCAGCACGCCCTCGAGCGGGCGCTCGGCGACGAAGCGCAGCTCCTCTTCGGTGTAGAGGCCCTCGCGGCGCTCGGCGACGCGGCGGTGCACCTCGGCCAGCAGCCGCTGGACGTCCACGCCTTCGGCCTTGATCTCGAAGCTCATCGGCGACCCACGCCCCCCCTAGCGGCCGCGCGGCACCGGGATGCCCGGCGCGCTGTAGACGATCACCACCACCGCCACGGCCCACAGCGCCACGGCCAGGAGCAGGGGCCTGTCGGTCAGCAGCACCTCGCTCGGGCTGCCGCCCTGCTCCCTGCGGTGGACGAGGTAAAGATAGCGGAAGATCCCGTAGATCACGAAGGGGATCGTCAGCGCGAGCTTCTCGGTCCGGTACTTCTCGAGCGTCTCAGGGGCGAGCGTGTAGAAGGCGTAGGCCGTCAGGCACGAGGCCGTCACCACCCCGATCATCTGGTCGAGCAGGTACAGGCTGTACTCCTCGAGCGCGGGACGGTGGCCGCTCGCGTTCTCGAGCGTGACCAGCTCGTGGCGGCGCTTGGCCAGCGCGAGGAAGAGGGCCAGCAGGATCGTGCACACGAGCAGCCAGTGGCTGAAGACCACCTGGATCGCGAGCGCCCCCGCGACCGCCCGCAGCACGAAGCCGAGCGAGATCGCCAGCACGTCGAGGATCACGACGTGCTTGAGGCCGAGGGAGTAGGCGAGGTTGAGCGCCAGGTAGGCCGCGGCGGCGAGCAGCACCGGGCGGCCCAGCCACGCGGCCCCGGCCAGGCCGACGGCCGCGAGCCCGGCGCAGGCGAGCCGCGCGACGCGCAGCGGCAGGGCGCCGCTCGGCAGCGGCCGCAGGCGCTTGAGCGGGTGCAGGCGGTCCTGCTCGAGGTCCGCCAGGTCGTTGAGCAGGTAGACCGCGCTCGAGAGCGCGCAGAAGACCAGGAAGGCGAGGCCCGCGCGCAGGAACGGCTCCGGTTCGAACAGGTGCTTGGAGAAGGCGAGCGCGACCAGCACCACCAGGTTCTTGGTCCACTGGTGGGGACGCAGGGAGACGAAGAGCGCGCGCGGCAGGCTCATGGCAGAGCGGCCGGGGCCGCCTCCGGACGCGCGAGCGG
>JBGASI010000221.1:0-7499 GCA_044229815.1 Vicinamibacteria bacterium
GCACAGGCCTCGAGCGCGCCGCGCGTCCCGGCGGCGTCCCAGGGCGGAGGGAAGCCGCGGGCGAGCAGGCGCGCCGCCGCCTCCGCCGGCCGCAGGGGCGCGAGCCGCGTCGCGCGCCCGTGGCGCAGGAAGAACAGCCCCCCGAGCGGCGCCGACTCGGGCGCCGCGAAGCCCCCGTCGCCGTGCCAGGGCGTGCCGAACCCCTGCACGCCGGCGCGGTGCGGCCTGAGCACCACGCGGTCGTCCGAGAGCAGGCGCGCGCCGCGCGCGTGTCGCCGCCACAGCCCGGCCGTCGTCGACTTGCCGGCGCCGGACTGGCCGCAGAAGAGCAGCAGGCGACCCTGCCAGGCGACGCCGCAGGCGTGGACCTCGAGCGCGCCGTCGCGCGCGAGGCGGTGCTGGAACAGCAGCTCGTCGAGCGGGTAGTCGAGCGCGTAGTGCGGCCCGCGCGCCGAGAGGTCGAAGTGGAGCGTGCCCTCCCGCAGCCCCTCGTCGATCGTCACGACCTTGTAGAGCGGCGGCCGCCGGTCGTGGATGCGGAAGCTGTAGAGCAGGCCCGCGGCCGTGCGCTCGACGCGCCAGACCCCGCCCGAGTCGAAGAGCGGCTCGCTGCGGCCGGGCAGGGGCGGCGGCGCGAAGCTCAGGCGCAGGCGGATGTCGCCGCCGCGGGTGACCAGGAACGGCAGCAGCGCCTTCGGCGGGTCGAGGGCCGCCGTCTCCCGCTCGGCCGTGACGGCGAGCACGAGCCCGCCCACCTTCAGGCGCAGCGAGCGGCGGGGCACGCCGCCGCCTACGTCCGCGACGAGGCGCGCGGACGCAGCGCGTCCAGCCGCACCAGCCGCTCGCCGGGCTCCGGCTGGGCGTTGCCGCACGAGCCGCAGCCGCCGGAGCGCGCCGCTTGCGCCTCGGCGTCGGGCCGGCCGGCGAGCCGGCCCTGGCCGAGGCAGCAGGTGGCGTCGCGCCGGTGGCCGCTGTGCCCGTCCATCGCGGCCCACGCCCGCAGGTGGGTGATCTCGCAGAAGGCGGGGACGATCGCCTCCGGGTCGCCCGTCTCCATCTCGGCGGCGCCGGGGCAGCTGCCGCACAGCGGCATCAGGTTGCAGCGGCGGCAGACGTCGTTGCTCTGCCAGGTGCGCTCGCGCAGCCGGGGGAACAGCCCGTGCCAGCCGCCCTTGAAGTCGCCCGTCCTGAGGTCGTGGTAGCTGCGCCGCGAGAGCTGGCACATCTGCAGCCGGCCGTAGGGGTCGACCGTGAACGAGCTCTGGCCCGCCCCGCAGCTGTACACCTTGTCGTTGTCCCGCTCGACGTCGGGCTGCGTGAAGCGCTCGCAGAACTCGCGGAAGCCGGCCATCCGCTCGGGGCTGCCGAGGTCGAGCTGCAGGGCGCGCTCGGCGTCGAGCTGCAACTCGCCGTTGCGGTTCGAGCCGCAGTCGACGCGCGGGTTGAGCGAGCTGTCGAAGCGGAAGTCGAGGCCGCGCGCGCGCGCGTAGGCCTCCATCTCCCCGAGCTCGTGGTGGTTCCAGGCGAGCGCCATCGTCTTGAGCACGAGAGGCACGCCGCGCTCGACCAGCCGGGCGATCCCGGCCAGGCACTTCTCGTAGGAGCCCGGGACGCGCGTCACCCGCTCGTAGGTGGCCTTCGTCATGCCGTACAGGCTGATCTCGACCCGCTCGGGCCTGTGCTCGGCGAACAGCTCGGCGATGCGCTCGCTCACCAGCGTCCCGTTGCTGAAGACCGTCACCAGCAGGCCGCGCGAGCGGGCGTAGAGGTACAGCTCGGGGAAGTCCGGCCGCAGCAGCACCTCGCCGCCCGTGAACAGCACGAACAGGCAACCCTCGGCCACGATCTCGTCGACGAGGCCCTTCAGCCGCTCGAGGCCCAGCTCCCGCGCCGCCTCCTTCGCCGAGCCGGCCGGCTCGTTCACGTAGCAGTGGACGCAGTTGAGGTTGCAGCGGAAGGTCGTCTCGATCGTGCCCTCGACCGGGATGCGGCGCGCGTCGAGGCCGGCGCGCTGGCGGAACTGGCCGAACGTCACCTCGCGCAGTACCGGTTCGCCGGTCGAGGCCATGGCCGTGCTCAGCTCCCGATCGCCCGGCAGTTGGTGCGCTGACAGCCCAGGGTCGGGCCGATGTTGCCGGCGGCGACCTTGCAGCCGGTCACGGCCATCTCCTCAGGGACGATGCGCACGCGGATGACGACCGGCCGCTCGTACGCTTCTCTAGGCTCGATGCGCTTGTCCATCGATTCACCCTGCGTCCGCCTGGAGGGCCTGCCGGACACCGATGAGTCAGTCTAGCACGGCCCATCGGCGCGTCGAAGTGATGCAAGTTCCATTGCCATAACCACTTCCAATCGAGACCGCGCCGCCGGGCGCGCGCTCTCGTATTTGCGCCGATACGAGCGAAAGAGCCGAGAGCACCGAAGCGTCCACGATGACTCCCGAGACGAGAACGCCCGAGTCGTTCGCATGCGGCAAGCGGTGTGATAAACACGCAGCAATGAACTTGGGATGGGGCGCGTTCGCCGCAACGCTGCTCGCCAACGCGGCACTCCTCGCGGGGCTGGCGGTTGCGGCGCGTCGCCGCCGCGCCGCCCTCGAGGCGCCCCGGCGCGACGAGGGCGGAGCAGGGGATCTCGTCTCGGGGGACGCGCTCGCGGAGATGGACCGCCGGCGGCAGGAGGCGAGCGAGCAGGTGCGCCTGCTCAACGCGGCGATCGGCGCGGCGGCGAGCGCGGTGGCGCTCTCCGACGCGAAGGGGATCTGCCTCTGGATCAACCCCGCCTTCAGCCAGATCACCGGCTACCCGCCGGAGGAGGTGGTCGGTCGCTCGCTGTCGCTGCTCAAGTCCGGCGTCCACGACGACGCCTTCTACCGCCAGCTCTGGCAGACGATCCTGGCGGGCGACGTCTGGCGCGGCGAGGTGGTGAACCGCCACCGCAGCGGCCGGCTCTACGTCGAGGAGATGACGATCGCCCCGGTGCCCGACGCGGCCGGGCTGCCCCGCCACTTCGTCGCCGTCAAGCAGGACGTGACCGAGCGCCGGCGCATGGAGACGGAGGTGCGCGAGGCCAACGAGGCCCTGCGCGCGAAGATCGCCGAGATCGAGACGTTGCAGGCCCAGCTCCAGGAACAGGCCACGCGCGATCCGCTGACGGGCCTCTACAACCGCCGCTTCTTCTCCGAGACGCTGCTGCGCGAGACGGCGCGCGCCCGGCGTGAGGAGCAGCCCTACTCGCTCGTGATCCTCGACGCCGACCACTTCAAGGCCGTGAACGACACCCACGGGCACGAGGTCGGCGACGGCGTGCTGGTGGCGCTGGCCGGGCTGCTGCGAGCGCAGACGCGCGAGGGCGACCTCGTCTGCCGCATCGGCGGCGAGGAGTTCGTGGCGCTGCTGCCCGGCGCCGCGGCCGGCGACGCGCTGGCCCGGGCCGAGGCCTGGCGCGCCGCGCTCGCCGGCCGCCCGCTCCTGCCCGAGCGGCCGGACCTCGCCGTGACGATCTCGGGGGGCGTCGCCTCGTTCCCGGCCGACGGGGCGGACGGGGACGCGGTCCTGCGCGCCGCGGACCAGGCGCTCTACGAGGCGAAGGCGGCGGGCCGCAACCGTGTCGTCCCGGCGCGCGGCGCCTGGAGCATCGGGACCATGCCCCCCGCGGAGCCACCCGCGCCACAGTAGCGCCGTGCAGCTCGATCGGTCGGCCTCTCTGCGCCCGGTACTCCTCCTGGCCCTCGCCGTGGCCGGCGCGGCCTGCGGCGGCTCCTCCGACGGTCCGACCGGCGCGTCGACGCCGGCGGCGACACCGGTGCCGGCCTCGGCCGCGTACGGGGGCGAGGCGATCGCGAAGGCCTTCGTGCGTCGCCGCGGCGCGAGCCTCGTGGTCGGCGAGGCCGATCAGCCGATCCGCCTGCAGGGCGTCTGCTTCGGCAACGAGGTCTGGGGCAACCCGTCGAGCGCGCCCGCGAGCCACCACTCCGAGCTCGATTTCGACCGCCTGCGCGACATGCACGCAAACGCGGTCCGCTTCTACCTGAACGACGCGCTCGTGCAGTCGGGCGCCGCCTGGGCCTGGCTCGACGCGAACGTGGCGTGGGCGCGCTCGCGCGGCGTCTACCTGATCCTCAACATGCACGTGCCGCCG
Organism: Vicinamibacteria bacterium; assembly: GCA_044229815.1. Lineage (GTDB taxonomy): Bacteria > Acidobacteriota > Vicinamibacteria > Fen-336 > Fen-336 > DATBSL01. Next base: position 4,141 of record JBGASI010000221.1, read on the forward strand.
GGCGGCTTCCAGTCGCTCGGCGATGGCCAGGCGCTGTGGACGGACCCGGCCAACCGCGACCGCCTGCGAGCGCAGTGGCGCCAGGTGGCCGAGCGCTACCGCGGCGAGCCGGCGATCGCGGGCTACGACCTCGTCAACGAGCCGATCGTGCCGACCTCGATCGACCAGTGGCAGGAGCTGGCGTCGTCGCTCGTGCGCGAGATCCGCTCGGTCGACACGAACCACCTGGTCTTCGTCGAGCGGCTGAACGGCGTCAAGGGGAAGGGCGAGACCTACGGCGCGCTCAACTTCCTCTCCTTCGCGGACGCCGGCATCGTCCACGAGTTCCACTTCTACTCGCCGATCGAGTACACGCACCAGCTCGCGTCCTGGACGACGTTCGGGGAGGGTGGCAGCTATCCCGACCCGAGCATCCTCACGCTGCCCGCGGACGCCACCTGGAAGACGACCACGGGCTCCGACCCCGCGCTGCCGCCGGGCGACTCCGGCTGGACCTTCTACGAGGGCGTGAAGTGGAAGGCCGACGACGCGTCGATCGTGGTCGGCAAGCCCGTCTTCGCCTCGGACAAGAACGGCGGCACGGCGTACTTCGACGACTTCAGCGTGCTCGAGTTCGACGAGGCGGGACGCGTCGCGCGCGAGGTCGCGCGGCAGAACGTCGCCTCGGCCGCCGGCTGGAGCTTCTGGAGCAACAACGGCTCGGGCCGCCTGTTCGTCGCGGGCGAGGGCCACGGCGACGGCGCCTCGCTCGCGATCAGCGGCACGACCGACTGGGCGAACGCGGCGAACAACGACCTGCGCTTCGAGGTCGTGCGCGGCCGCTCCTACCAGATCAGCGGCTGGATGAAGGGCAGCGGCGTGAGCCCCGGCAGCGGTGCCCGCATCCGGCTCGACTTCGAGGCGAGCCCGTCGGGCGCCCGGCCGTCGCGCCGCGACCGCGACGGGCTCGCGGCGCTGCTCGCGCCCTGGCTGGCCTGGGGCCGCGCGAACGCGGTGCCGCTCTACCTGGGGGAGCTGGGCCTGCACCGCCCGTGCTTCGAGGAGCGCCGCGGCGGCCTGCGCTGGGCGGAGGACGTGGTCGACCTCGCGCAGCAGGGCGGCCTGCACTTCACCTGGCACGCGTACCACGAGAGCGCGTTCGGCATCTACTGGAACGAGACCGGCCTGCCCGACGCCGCGCGGGCGAACGACGGCCTGATCGCGCTCCTTCGCCGCAAGCTGCCGTAGAGTAGCGCTGTGAGCTCGGGGTCCCTGGAGCCGGAGCCCGACCTGGCCGGCCGCAGCATCGGCCACATCCGCATCGAGCGGGCGCTCGCCAGCGGCGGCATGGGCGCCGTCTACCTCGGCTTCGACGAGGCGCTGGAGCGGCGCGTCGCGGTCAAGGTGATCCACTCGAGCGCGCGGCTCGACCCCGAGGCCCGGGCGCGCTTCCGCCGCGAGGCGCGTGTCCTCTCCCGGCTCGACCACCCGCACATCTGCCGCATCCACGACTACCTCGAGGGCGAGGACGTGGATCTCCTGGTGCTCGAGCTCGTCGAGGGCCAGAGCCTGGAGGAGGCGCGGCGCGGCCCCCTGGCCCACGCGCTCAAGGGGCGGATCGGCGAGCAGGTCGCCGGGGCCCTGGCCGCGGCGCACGCGGCGGGCGTCGTGCACCGCGACCTCAAGCCGGCCAACGTGATGCTGACGGCCGACGGGCAGGTGAAGGTGCTCGACTTCGGGCTGTCGCGGCTCGTGGAGCCCGGTGGCGCCGCGGATGCCGCGCCGGACCCGCCCGCGAGCAGCGGCTGGGACGACCTCAACGACGGCGGCGCCGAGACGCTGGGCCACGCCGGCGACTCCGACACGGTGCGCGGCGACGTGCGCACCCGCCTCGGCTCGGTGATGGGCACGGTCGACTACATGAGCCCGGAGCAGGCGCGCGGCGAGCCCGTCGGCCCGCCCGCGGACGTGTACTCCCTCGGGCTGCTGCTGCAGGTGCTGTGGACGGGCGAGCCAAGCTACGAGCCCGGGCTCGGCGTGCGCGCGCGGCTCGAGCGAGCGGCGCGCGGCGAGACGCGGGCGATGCGCGGCGCCGATCGCGACCTGGTGGCGCTGGTCGAGCGACTGAAGGCGCTCGCCCCGAGCGCGCGGCCGACGGCGCTCGACGTCGCCGCGCGGCTCGTCTGGATCCGCGAGCGGCCCGCCCGCCGCCTGCGCCGCGCCGCGCTCGCCGCGGGCGTCGGCGTGTTGGCGCTGTTCGCCGCGGCCATGGCGTTGCAGGCCTGGCGTATCCGGCAGGAGGCCGCGCGCGCGAGCCGCGAGGCGGACCGCGCGCGGCAGGAGGCCGCCGCGGCGCGCGAGGTGACGGGCTTCCTGGTGGGCCTGTTCGAGGTCTCCGACCCCGGCGAGTCTCGCGGCAACACGGTCACCGCGCGGGAGATCCTCGATGCCGGCGCCCGGCGCATCGACAGCGAGCTCGCCGGTCAGCCGCTCACGCGCGCGCGGCTGATGGACGCGATGGGCGTCGTCTACACGAACCTCGGCCTGTTCGACCAGGCGCTGCCGCTGCTGCAGGGCGCGGTCGACATCCGAGGCGCCCGCCTGTCCCCCCTGGATCCCGAGCTGGCGACGAGCCTGCACGACCTGGCGACGCTGTTCCACCAGCGCGAGGAGTACGCCCGCGCCGAGCCGCTCTACCTCCGGGCGCTGCGGATCCAGGAACAGGCCCTCGGGCCGCGCCACGCCGACGTCGGTGACAGCCTGAACCACCTGGCGGCCCTCTACCGCGGCACCGGCAACTACGCGGCCGCGGTGCCGCTCTACGAGCGCGCGCTGCCGATCCTCGAGGCGGCGCGCGGAAAGGACCACCCCGACGTGGGCGCGGTCCTCAACAACCTCGCGGTCGTCTACCGCCTCCAGGGCGAGTACGCCCGCGCCGAGCCCCTCTACAAGCGCGACCTCGAGATCGCCGAGAAGCACTTCGGCCCCGATCACCCGGAGGTCGCGACCAGCCTGAACAACCTCGCGACGCTCTACCGGGACGAGGGCCGGCTCGCGCAGGCCCGGCCGCTGTTCGAGCGGGCGCTGGCGATCTCCGAGAAGGCGCAGGGGCCGCGCCACCCGGAGGTGGCGACGGGCCTCGCGAACCTCGGCACGGTGCTCCACTGGCAGGGCGAGGACGAGCCGGCCGCGCGCCTGCTCGCGCGCGCCGTGTCGATCCTCGAGCAGGCGATGGGGCCGCAGAGCCTCTCGCTGGTGCAGCTGCGGATCGAGCTGGGCCGCGTGCGCCTGGCGCAGGGCCGGCTCGAGCCGGCCGCGGAGCTGTTCGCCCGCGCGCTCGCCGCTTGCGAGCGCACGTTGTCCGGCACGCCGGGCCACCC
>JBGASI010000222.1:0-7483 GCA_044229815.1 Vicinamibacteria bacterium
GGCAGCCGCCGGGGAGCTGTCCCTCGCGCACGCCCAAGGCGTAGCTCGCGGGCGCGTAGGGCCGGAGGCTCGGGTGATGGAAGCTCAGCAGTTCCAGGACGAGCGCGGCGTGCGGGGACAACGGCGCCGGCAGCTGCTCGGGGTCGCCGGTCAGCGTGAGCAGCGGCGGGTTGTCCTCCGGGAGCGCCACGCGGAAGCGACCCTCGCCCGCGCCGAGCGCCAGCTCGCCCGCGCGCCCGGCCGCCTTGCGCAGGGCGTCCATACGCTTGCGCAGCGCCTGCAACTCGGGCTTCTCGAGCCGGCCCTGCTCGAGCCGGGCGGTCCCTCCCACGAACACCTGGCCGTCCTTCAGCAGCACGAAACGGGGCGGCGCCGCGGAGGGATCGGCGCCGGGCGTGCCCGGGGCGGCTTCGAGCACGACGAGGGCGCCGGGAACCTCGCCGGCGCGCCCCGGGACCGCCGCCGTGACGGCGAACAGCAGCAGGGCGCCCACGGCGAGCCGCCTCACTGCGCCGCCTCCCCGGCTCCCACCGTGCGGTCGCGGCCGCCCTCCTTGGCCCGGTAGAGCCGCGCGTCGGCGGTCTTGATGAGCGCCAGGTCGTCGTGGGCGTCGAGCGGGAACACCGCGACTCCCCCGCTCACGGTCACGCGGCCGAGCGGCTGGCTCGTCTCGCCGGCGAAGCCGGTGGCCGCGACCGCGCCGCGAAACGCCTCGGCGAAGCGCCAGGCGTCCGAGGCGGTCGCGCCGTAGAGCAGCGCCACGAACTCCTCGCCGCCGTAGCGCGCCATCACGTCGCCGCGGCGGCCCGTCTTGCGCAGCAGCTCCGCGACCTTCTGCAGCACGCGGTTGCCTTCCTGGTGGCCGTGCGTGTCGTTGTAGTTCTTGAAGTGGTCGATGTCGAACATCGCGAGCGCCATCGGGTCGCCGGTGAACTGCGCGCGCTCGAGCTCGAGCGCGAGCCGCTCGCGCAGGAAGCCGTAGTTGTACAGGCCCGTCAGCGGGTCGGTGATCGCCTTGTGGTGGGTGCGGCTGACGCGCCAGGTCAGGCTGCGCACGCGCTCGAGCTGGAGCCAGAACAGCTGCTCCAGCACGTCCGTGCGCTGGCGCAGGAATTCGCGGAAGCGGCCGGCCGGGATCAGCAGCACGCGCGAGGCGACGTGCGCGCGCACGCTCGCCGAGCGGGCCTGCCCGTCGAGGGCCGCCATCTCGCCGGCGACCGCCCCGGGGTAGAGGTGGCGCAGCACGATCTGCTCGCCTTCCGGTGTCTGGTGCGAGACCTCGAGCCGGCCCTCGAGCAGCAGCACGACGTTGTCGCCGGGGTCGCCCTCGTTCCAGAGGACGGCACCCGCCTCGAGCGCGCGCTCGGCGCCGAGCGGGCCAAGATCGGCGAACGAGCCGGGCAGGCTCTGCACGAACAGGCTGGGGCCTTGCGGGTTCGTCCCTGTCACGAGGCGATCATCATACGCTCAGCGGGCCGGGCCCGCGTAGAGGTCGATCACGCGCTCGATGCCCCGGCGGCAGGCCGCGCAGAAAGACGGGTAGCGGGTGAACATGATGCAGTTCGCCTCGGCCCGAAAGTAGCCCTTCGCCTCGTACAGCGCCCCCTCGAACGCGCCCACGGCGCGGGCGTGGCCGCCCTGCGCGAGCAGCGCGTCCACCTGCTGCTGCTCCTCGCGGAACAGCGCCTCCATCTCCTGCTCCGGGCGCCGCTCGGCGCGGATCCTCCGCCGCCGGGCCTGGATCTGCGCCTGCGCGGCCTCGAAGGCCTCCTTGCTCCACGGCGTCGGCAGCGGCGTGCCGGGCGTGACGAGGTCCTTCCACTTCGGCGCCGCGGCGCTGGCGCTGGCATTGGGCTCCCAGGGCTCGGGGCGCTCGCTGCTGGAGCCGTAGGCCACCTCCGAGGTGTAGTACTCGTCGGCCAGGCCGGCGAAGTGGTGGCCGAACTCGTGCACGAAGACGTAGGGCGTGAAGGCGTTGTCCGCGGCGACGGTGGCGTAGAGGTTGAAGATGCCACCGCCCCCGTACTTGCGGTCGTTGACGACGATCTCCATCACGTCGTACGGCGCGGCCGCGGCCGCCTCGCGCACGCGCTTGTCGTCGAACGTGAGCACGTAGCGCTCGGAACCGAAGGCGTCGTAGCTGGCGCGCAGCGCCGAGCGGCGCTGGATCCCCTCGCCGGGGCGCGCGACGCCGCTCTCCGGAGAGGGTGTGTCGACGGCCCAGACGTTGAAGTCCGCCCGGTGCTCCTTGAACGGCGAGACGGAGAAGAGCACCTCCGTCAGCCGGCGGGCGTCGCGGTGCCACTTGTCCATCTCCGCGGCCGTGTAGCCGTCGCCGAGCAGCAGCAGGTCGACCTTGCGCGACGGCGGGCCGTTCTCCATCACCGCCCAGGCCTCGCCCCGGGGCTCCGCGCGGTCGACGGCCGGAAGCGCGGGGTCGATCGCCACGGTCCACAGCTCGCGGAACAGGCCGTCCGTCCCGCGCCGCAGCACGCTCGCCTGCACCGGGCCGGCCGGCTCGGGAAAGCGCAGCGACTCGTGGAAGCCGCGCGCCACCCGCTTCGCCTCGTCCGTGGTCTCCCACTCGCCGTAGAGGCTCGCGAACCCCCGCGAATAGACGAGGCGGTTCGTGGCGCGGTCGCGCACCTCGAAGAGGTACTTGCCGAGGTTGGTGTCGTCGAGCGGCCGCTCCGGGTTGCCGGGCCAGGGTCCCTCGCGCACCACCCCGTCCAGGGACAGGCGCTCCTCCACGGCGCTGCCGGTGTGGAAGTAGTCGAGGCGCAGGGTGCGCGGCGGGCCGGCGGCCGGGGAAGGGGCTGTGGCGGCGAGCGCGGCGGCCAGCACGAGGGTCAGGGCCATGGGAGCCTCCCCCGGGATGATACGCGGCCGCGCCGCCGGGACGATCCCGTCGTGGTAAGTTCTGGCCCATCCTCGGACACGGAGGCACTCGATGAAGCCGCCCCGCCTCGCCCCGCTCGTCGCCGTTGCGCTCGCGTCGGTCGGCTCGCTCGAGGCCGGCAGCGTCCCCGTGCGCGCGCGCAACGGGATGGTCGTGTCGCAGAACGCGATCGCCTCCCAGGTCGGGACGCAGATCCTGTCGCTCGGCGGCAACGCGGTCGACGCCGCGGTCGCGACGGCGTTCGCGCTGGCGGTCGTGCACCCGGCGGCGGGCAACATCGGCGGCGGAGGCTTCCTGCTGGTGCGGCCGATCCAGGGCAAGGCCGCCGTCTACGACTTCCGCGAGATGGCGCCCGCGGCCGCGAGCCCGACGATGTTCCTCGTCGACGGCAAGTACTCCGCCCGGCGGCACCACGACAGCCACGTCTCGGTCGGCATCCCCGGCACCGTCGCGGGCCTGCAGTCGGCCTGGGCCGACTACGGGCGGCTGCCGTGGAGGACGCTGCTGCAGCCGGCGATCTCTCTGGCGCGCGAGGGGTTCATGGTCTCCGACGGGCTGGCGCGCTCGCTGCGCGAGGTGCTGCCGCGGATGAAGCCCTACCCGGCCTCGGTGGCGCAGTTCTCGCGCGCTGGCGTGCCGTACGAGATGGGCGACCTGCTGCAGCAGCCGGAGCTCGCGAAGACGCTCGAGCGCATCGCGGAGAAGATGTCGAAGGGCTTCTACGAGGGCGAGACGGCCGAGCTGATCGTGAAGGAGATGAAGGCGAACGGCGGCCTGATCACGCTCGAGGACATGCGCGGCTACACCGTCTACCGCCGGCCGCCGCTGCGCGGGACCTACCGTGGCCACGAGGTGCTGACGGTGCCGCCGCCGAGCTCGGGCGGGACCGGCCTGCTGCAGTGCCTCAACGTGCTCGAGGACTACGACGTGCCCGGTTTCGGCTTCGGCTCCTCGGCCTACCTGCACCACGTCTCCGAGGCGCTGCGCCGCGCCTTCGCCGACCGCGCGCGCTACGCCGGCGACCCCGAGGCGAACGCGATCCCGGTCGAGCGCCTCGTCTCCAAGGAGTACGCGGCCGGGCTGCGCCGCACGATCCGCGCGGACAAGGCCTCGCCGTCCTCGCCCACGAGCTTCGAGTGGCCCGCCGAGGGCACCCAGACGACGCACCTGTCGGTGGTCGACGCCGACCGCAGCGCCGTGTCGCTCACCTACACGCTCGAGGACAGCTACGGCTCCAAGATCGTGGTCCCCGGCGCGGGCTTCCTGCTCAACAACGAGATGGGCGACTTCAACGCGGGCCCGGGCCTGACCGACGCCACGGGCCTGATCGGCACCGAGCCGAACCTGGCCAGGCCGGGCAGGCGGATGCTGTCGAACATGACGCCGACGATGCTGGTGAAGGACGGCCGCCCGTTCCTCGTCGCCGGCAGCCCGGGCGGGCGCACGATCCCGAGCACCGTGCTGGAGCTGGTGCTGAACGTGGTCGACTTCGGCATGAACGCCCAGGAGGCGGTGGACGCCCCGCGCTTCAACCACCAGTGGCTGCCCGACCAGATCCAGGTCGAGCGCCTCGGCTTCCCCCGCGACGTGCTCGACGCGCTCGTGGCGCGCGGGCACAAGATCGCCGAGATCCCGGGCCAGGGCGCGGCCGAGGTGATCCGGCAGACGCCGAAGGACGGGCTGCTCGAGGGCGGCTCGGACCGCCGCGCGGCCGACGGCGCCGCCGTCGGTCGCTGACGGGAACGCGGACGGCCACCGGCGCGTATTGCCGGGTAGCGCCGGGCTCGTGGGCCGGCGCCGACAGGAGGCGCCATGGCCGCCGCGACGTGCGCGGCGCCGCCCGCAGCCGCCGGGTTCGACGTGCGGGTCCGAGCGCTGCGCGAGCGGCACGTCGCGCTGTGGGCGCGCACGCCCGTCGCGCCGCCGGAGGCCGGCCCGCCCGTCGGCCGCTGGCGACAGTGGGCGAACGCGCGCGCCGCGCGCCGGCTGCTCGACGACGTCGTGCGGGAGCTCGGCCGCCTGCCCGAGGCGGAAGCACAGCGCCTGGCGTGGGCCGAGGCGCTGCGCGAGCGGGTGGAGCGCTTCGGCGAGGAACGCCTCGGCTGGCCGGACGGCTATCGACGGCTGCCGTTCGCCGACGCGTTTCTCGACACGACGCTCGCGTTCGTGCGCGAGGCGCGGCGCGTGGCGCCCGGCCTGTCGGTCGACCAGCTCGGCCAGGCGCTGCGCAACGTCTGGATCGGCCACACCCTGCAGCTCTTCCTCGGCAGGCCGGTCCGGCTCGGCCCCGGCCTCTTCGCCTACAGCCTCCTCTACCCGCTGACCGACAACTGGCTCGACGACGCCGGCACGGACGCCGGGGAGAAGCGCGCGTTCCAGGAGCGCTTCGGCCGCCGGCTCGCGGGCTGGAGCGTGAAGCCTACGGGCGCCCGGGAGGCCACGATCTTCGGGCTCGTCGAGCGCATCGAGCGCGAGTTCCCGCGCGCGGCGTTCCCGAGCGTCTACGAGAGCCTGCTCGCGATCCACGCCGCGCAGTCGCGCAGCCTGGCGCAGGACGACCCGCGCGCGCCGGACGAGGCGGCCGTGCTCGAGATCAGCTTCGAGAAGGGCGGCACCTCCGTGCTGGCGGATCTCTACCTCGTGGCCGGCGAGGCGAACGAGCACGAGCAGGCCTTCGCGTTCGGCTACGGTGTCTTCCTGCAGCTGCTCGACGACCTGCAGGACGTCGACGAGGACGCTGCCGCGGGCCACGAGACGCACTTCACGCGCGCCCGGCGCCGCGGGGCGCTCGACGCGGAGGCCTCGCGTCTCCTGCGCTTCATCGACCGCGTGCTCGACGACGCGCGCGGCCTCGCGCCGGCACCGGACCTGCCGGACCTCGTCCGCCGCAACTCGCGCGGGCTGCTCGTGGCCACCGTCGCCGCGCGGCCCTCGCTCGTCTCGCGCGGCCTGCGGCGCCGGCTGCAGGCCGAGTGCCCGCTGCGCTTCGCCGCCTTCCGGCGGCTGAAGCGGCGGGCGCTGCGCTCGTGGCACGGCGTTGCCGGCCCCCTGCTGGGCCGCGTGGCCTCGGGCGAGCTGTCGCTCCAGGCTCCCGGGCTGCCGCTCAGGCCATCGACGGCGGCGGGCCGAGCCGCGGGGGACGATCGGTGACGAGCTCGGGGTGGGCGCGGCGGAAGCCCTCGCTCACACGGCACTGCGCGCACACCGGCCTGTGGCTGGCGAGCACGTCGATCACCCGCTCGGGCCGGAAGTCGCTCCACTCCAGGATCGAGCCGTCCGGCGCGAGCAGCGCGGGGCGCTGGTCGTGCCAGTGGAGGGCCGTGAAGCCGCGGCCGCAGAAGACGCAGGCCTGGCCCTGGTACCAGTCGCCGAGGATGTTCCCGAGCAGGCAGGCCTCCGGGGTCGACTCGACCTGCCCGAGGCACTCCTGCCCGCAGGTCTGGCGCTCCGGCCAGCGCGTGCAGGACTCGAGCCGAAGCTCCGGGCGGCCCGCGCGGACGCTGCCGGTCGCGGCGTGGGCCGCGTCCACCTCCACCGCCACCATCTCGCGGCTCTCGGGGCAGACCACGACCCGCGTGCCCCGGTAGGCCAGCCAGGTCCGCAGCAGGCGGCGTCCGAGCACGGCAGCCCCCCCGAGGACAGCGAGCACGCAAACGCCGAGGACGAGCTGAAGTGCGCTGGGCATGGGAACCCTCCCGGTGATTCGGATTTACGCCTCGGCGCTCTCGTGGGGAATAGTGCGTTTGATCCGGCCGGGCGCGAGGGCAGGCCCCCGGCCTGCTACAGTGCCGCCATGAAGCTCGCGACCTGGAACGTGAACTCCGTGCGCGCGCGCCAGGAACGGCTGCTCGCCTGGCTCGGCGCCGCGCAACCCGACGTCGTCTGCCTGCAGGAGCTCAAGGTCACGGACGACGCCTTCCCGGCGGAGGCGATCCGCGCCGCGGGATACGAGGCGCTGGTGCACGGCCAGAAGACCTACAACGGGGTCGGGATCCTCTCGCGCACGAAGGCGGCGGAGCCGGAGCGGGGCTTCGGCGACGGCGGCGACGAGGCCGCGAGCCGCCTCGTCGCCACGCGCATCGGCGACGTGCACGTCGTGAGCGCCTACGTGCCGAACGGCAGCGAGGTCGGGTCCGACAAGTGGGCGTACAAGCTCGAGTGGCTGTCGCGCCTGCGGGCCTGGCTCGACCGCCGCTTCGCGCGCACGGACCTGGTCGCGCTGTGCGGCGACTTCAACGTCGCGCCCGAGGCGCGCGACGTGCGCAACCCCGAGAAGTGGGCGGCGAGCGTCCTGTTCCACCCGGAGGCGCGCGCCGCCCTCGAGCAGGTGCGGGCCTGGGGGCTCGAGGACGCCTTCCGCCTGCACCACCCGGAGGGCGGGTTCTATTCGTGGTGGGACTACCGGATGCTCGGCTTCCCGAAGGACGACGGGCTGCGCATCGACCACGTGCTGCTGAGCGAGCCGCTCGCGAGGCGCTGCCGGGGGGCCGAGATCCACCGCAACGAGCGCAAGGGTGCGCAGCCCTCGGACCACGTGCCGGTCGTCGTCGAGCTCGACGTCTAGGGCCAGGGCCGGCCCGCGCG
>JBGASI010000223.1:0-9817 GCA_044229815.1 Vicinamibacteria bacterium
CACGCCGGCGCCCGCCGGCCCGTGGCCCATCAGCCCGGCGGCCGTCCCGAGCGCGGTGGTGGTGACGAAGCGACGCCTGTCCATGACTCCTCCGGCCAAAGACCCGAGTGGATCAGCGGAGGCCGGCTGGCGTCAATCCTCCAGGCGGCCCACCCCGCCCGGCCGCTCCGACCTGCCGTGTCCGCCCGTCCGGGTGACGACCGTCACACCCGTCGCCCCCGCGACCCCTGCGGCCCCGTCCCGGAGTGAGCCGTGTCACTCCTGGCGCAGGCTCCATGCCCGACCATCCCCGCACTCGGACCCCGACACAGACCCGTACCCGCCGAGCAAGAGAGAGAGAGGGCCCATGCGACGCATCCTCCTTCCATGCGCCGTGGTGCTGGCCGCGCTGGCCGCGGCCAGGGGCGGCGTTCCCCTCGCGCGCGCCGCGGGCCCGCTCACCGTGCCGATCGTCTTCGTCTCGCGCCAGATCCCGGCGAACGGGAGCATCTACTGGTCGGTCCCCAAGGACCTGCCGGGGGTCGGCGCGCACAGCCGCTTCCGCGTGGCCGCGCCGGGCCAGCTGGTGGTGCGCGAGGCGGACGGGACTCTGCGCGTGCTCGTGGACGGCGCGCACCCCGGCGCCGCCTCGCTCAACCTCGTGGACGTGAACGCGCCCGCCGTGTCGTGGGACGGCAGCGAGATCGCCTTTGCGGGCCTCCCGGCCGGTTCCTATGCCAGCGGGCCGGTGAACAACCCCGGGGCGTGGCGGATCTACCTGATCCGCGCCGACGGCGCGAACCTGCGCCAGCTCACCTTCGCCGAGGCGGCGCGCGACCTGTCGCAGTTCGGCGCCGCCGCCGGCGGCCTCGCCGCCTACGACGACACGGACCCGTGCTGGCTGCCCGACGGCCGGATCGTGTTCTCGTCCACGCGCTGGCCCAGCTACGGCCACTACAGCGGCGTGCGCACGTCGAATCTCCACGTGGTCAACGCCGACGGCAGCGGACTGCACCGCATCACCTCGGAGCGCAACGGCGCCGACCGGCCGCTCGTCGACCCCGTGACGGGCCGCATCGTCTTCTCGCGCTGGTGGCGCAACCACCGCTTCGCGATCGACAGCCTGGCGACGGTGGCCGACCCGGCCGGCGGCTACAAGCAGCACCTCGGGCTGTCGGCGGACCGCGGCCGCCAGGTCGGCGGCCCCGATTACCTCTGGCGCAATGCCTGGCAGGCGGCGGCGATCAACCCGGACGGCACGGGCCTCGCGCTGTTCGCCGGCGCCTTCCGCGACGAGGAGGCGAACCACGTCTACGGCGGCGGCTTCACCGACGCGGGCGTGCTGCTCGCCAGCTACTTCCCCATGTACAACATGACCGAGGCGGCCGGCTTCGGCGGCATCCGCCGCTTCCAGCGCGGCCCCCAGCGCTACCAGGCCGTGGCCGGGGTCACCACCCTCACGCTCGACTACGTCAACCCGGCGAGCCCGACCTCCTACGGCATCTTCAATGGCACCTACTACGCGGAGCCCGAGGCCCTGCCGGACGGACGCATCCTCGTCTCGCGCGCGGCCGGCGTCGACCAGGACTACGGCCTCTACACGATCGAGGCCAACGGAACGAGCCCGACCCTCGTCTACGACCGCGCCGGCACGACCGAGCTGCGCGCCCGCGTGCTCGCCTCGCGCGTGGTGCCGCCCATCGTCGCGGAGACGGTGACCGACAACCCGCCGCCGCTCCCGCCCGACGCCGACGGGCCCTACGACACGGCCGGCACCTTCGTCTTCGACGCGCTCAACGTCTACTTCAACGCGCCGGTGGACGTGGACATCGTGAGCGCCCCGCCGATCGGCTCGGCGGCCACGATGCGCTTCTTCCTCGATCACCAGCGGACGAGCCCGGGCTCCTTCCCCGCCCGCGACTGGCCGATCCTGCTGGGCGAGCGGCGGGTGACGGCGGACGGCTCCGTCCGCGAACCCTTCGCCCCGGCCGACGTGCCGCTCTTCGAGCAGATCCGCTCGGTGGCCGGGACGGTGCCGCTCACGGGCGGCCCGTACCGCGACGGCGCCGCGCACGTGACGGGCATGAACTACGGCCGGGCGGGCGCCGTGGCGCGCTGCGTCGGCTGCCACGCGGGCCACACGCTGATCCCGATCCCCGCGGACCCCCGCTTCACGAACCTCGCGCCCGGCGCCCAGGTGACCGTCTCCTCGACGCGGGACCCGAACTACACGGGCGGCCTCGTGGATCGACGGGTGCTCAAGGGCGAGAACTGGCGCTACTGGACGAGCGCCGCGGGCCAGGCGCAGGGGCAGTGGGCGCAGCTCGCCTTCCCGGTCCCGGTGCGCGTGCGCCGCGTGGTGCTCTACAACCCGCGCCCCGGCGGCGAGGCGAGCTCGAGCGTGCAGGTGGACCACGTCCCGATCGCGGTGCTCGGCGACCCGGCCGGCCGCATGCGCTTGCCGCTCGCGGCCGGAGGCCCGCTGCCTCGCTCGCGGAGATCGAGGTCATCGGCCGGGGCGACACGCCCTCGGCCATCCTCCAGCGGCCGGACCCGGAGCTTCCGGTCGCGTTCAGCGAGCGACGGCGACCGGCGGGCCTTCCGTCGCGACGATGACGCGGCCGCTGCCGCGCTCGATCAGCACGAGCCGCGCGCGGAAGGCCGCGACGGGGATCGAGAACCGCCGGCCCTCGACGCGCAGCTGACGCACGGCGTCGACCGGCGTCTCGTTGACGACGCCCGCCAGGACCGCCTTCGGGGCGACCAGCAGCCGCGCGGCGACGCCGCCCGCTCCCGGGTGCGTCTCGACGCCGGCGCCCGCGAGCGCCGCGCCGAGGAGCGCGACGAGCGGCTCGGGCTCGCGCGCGAACTCGAGCGGCAGCGGCTCGTGCCAGACGTTGCCCGCGAGGGCCGCGCCCGAGGGGCCGGAGCCGCGGCGCATCTTCTCCTGCGCCAGGTCCTCGAACGTGACGAACGCCGCGCCGGCCCAGGTGGTCGCCTCGTGCAGCGCGACGGCGCGGCCGGCGTCGACGACGCCGAGGGCCGCGAGCGACTCGCCGACGCGGCCGTAGCTATCGCCCTCGACGGCGCCGGTGAAGAGCACCTTGGCGCCGGCGCGCGAGGCCGCGAGCAGCGCCGCCGCCGCCGGCTCCTCGAGCATCTCGGGGGTGGGTACCAGGATGAGCTTCGCGCCCTTCAGCCGCTCGGCGCTCAGGCGCAGCTCGGAGAGCGCGGTCGGCACGACGCCGAAGCGCTCGGCCAGCAGGCGCACCACGCGCTTGGTGCCGTCCGCCCCGCCGGGCCGGCCCATGAACAGGCGCGAATGCGGGATCACCATCACCACCGGGTCCGGCGCGTAGTCGTCGAGGTACGGCGCGGCCGCCGCGAAGAAGCGCGCGAAGGCCCCGGCGGCGCGCAGCTCGGCCTTCGCCGTGCCGTCGGGCCGCCAGAAGCCGATCGTGGCCTCGTTGTCGATCGGCTGGTAGGGGTTGATGTTCCAGGCCCACTCGACGACACCCGTGCCGCGGCCGACGAAGGCGTAGGCGAACTTGCGCTCGAGCAGGTTCGCCGCGAACTCGGGCGAGCGCCAGGCGAAGCCGTCCTTGTCCTGCAGGCTCATCAGGCCCGTCTCCTGGTGCAGGTTCGGAAGCTCGGGGGCCTTCGTCATCACGCCGTCCCACAGCAGGTCGTCGTTGTTCCACCAGGTGTGGACCGAGGTGTAGTCGAGCGCGTCGTAGAAGAGAGACGGCGCCGGCCGCGTGCCGGTGCCGCCCTCGTCCTGGCCGAGGGTCACGAGCACGTCGCCGCCGGCCGCCTTGAGGATCCCGCGCAGCGTGCGGATCCAGCTCGCCGCCGCGTCCTGCGAGAACTCGCCGAAGTCGCGCGCCTTGCGCGGCCGCCGCCCCTCGCGCAGGAACGTATGCTCCATCTCGTCCCCGCGCGGCAGCCCGAAGAGGTCGCCGCTCGCGTCGCGCCAGAGGTCGCGCAGCTTCTCCGGGTCCTCCCCGTGACGCCCCTTCACCCACGCCGTCCAGGCCGCCCGCTCGTACGCGTCGCCGATCGGCCGGTTCTTCCAGGTGTCCTGCGGCTGCGCGTAGGAGGGCTCGTTGATCAGGTCCCAGTGCACCCAGCCGACGCCGCGGTAGCGCGTCGCGAACGCCGTGAGGAACGCGCGCTGCCCCTCGATCGAGCGCGGGTCGAGGTAGGGGTTCGAGCCCCCGTAGGAGGGCGGGAGGAACGCGAAGAAGTTGAAGCAGACCGCGATGCCGTGCCGCGCCGCGCTGAGGACGTAGCCGTCGAGCGCGCTCAGCACGTTCTCGTCCATACCGCCGGGGTCGAGCATGGCGCGGCTCCAGGCGGTCCACAGGCCCGTGCGCACGAGGTTGATGCCCTGCTTCTGCATCAGCGTGAAGTCGCGCTCCCACACGGCGGGGTTGGGCTCGAAGAGGAACTTGCGGTGCACGTCCGAGGCCATGTAGGTCGTGCCGATCACCGGCATCACCCTGCCGTCGCGGCGCAGCCAGTCGCGCGAGGCGCTGAGCTTCGGCCCGGAGGCGAGGAGGCTCGCGTCCTTCACCCAGAAGCCCGTCACGACCGAGCGCGGCGTGAACGCGGCGCCCGGCACCTCGACGACGGCCTGGTAGAAGCCGGGCGCGAGCGGCGACGCGGGGGCGACGCGCGCGTAGCCGAGGCGCGTCTCGGGCGGCCCGTCGAGCGTCGCCTCGCCCGCGTAGACCGTCGCCCCGGCGCCGTCGCGCACCGTGACGGCCGCCTTCGGCGTCGCCTCCCCCGCCCGCACGAGCGGGCGGCTGACGCGCAGGCGCAGCACGGCCGTCTCGCCCGGCTCCACCGCGGCGCGCACCGGCCGCGCGTCCAGCTCCGACGCGCCCTCGAGCGCGCGCAGGACGGCGGCGCGGATCGTCTCGGCCGACAGGCGCGCGTCGGAGGGCGCGAACACCCAGCGCCCGCCCTGGCCCGGGCCGCGCAGGCGGTCCACCTCGAGCAGCGGGCACGCGCGCGGCAGGCCCTCGGCGTCCAGCACGTGCACGAGCGGGCGCGCGACGCCCTCGCGCGGACCGGCCGAGCCGTCCTGGCCGGGCATGTCCTCCTTGTCCGTGAGCCGCAGCGTCAACGCCCACGTGCGCTTCGCCTCCGGCAGCGGCGCGTTCCAGCCGGAGCCCTCCACGGCCACCGCCCGGAGCGGCCCGGCGAACGAGGCGAGATCCAGCTCCTGCGCGGGACCGATCAGCAGCTCGCGCGCGTAGGTCGGCTGTCGGAAGCCAAGCACGAAGCCGCCCTTCTCCTGGCGCACCGGCTGTTGGAACGGCGCCCCGCCCAGCACCACGAGCCCGCCGCCCGCGCGCACGAAGTCCCGGACCGCCGGCCAGGCCGCGACCGGGAACGCGCTGCCGTAGGGCAGCACCAGCACGTCGTGATCGCGCAGCCGCAGCCGCGCCTCGATCGCGGACGGCGCGTCGAGCGTGTCGACCGCGAGGCCGGCCAGCGCCGCGCCGAGCGTCGCATCGTCGATCGCCGGCGCGTCCGCCGTCGGGAACCCCGCCGCGCGGAACAGCGCCACCCGCGGCGCCCGCCCGGCCTCACGCTGGTCGAGCCCGCGCGCGAAGTCCGCAGCGCTCAACCGCGACGCCCCGAGCGGCAGCAGCACCGCGCCGAGAAGAAAAGCCGAGAGGCCGAAGAAGCCGTCGCCGTGACTCGTCATGGCGGGAGCCTATCGGCCGCTGCCGGGAGGGTCAAACCGCGTCGAGAGGCGACGAATGGAAACGTAATGCGAACGGTTCATAGGGGCGGGACCGTTGCGATCATAGAATGCGACCACTGTGGCTCCAGCGTCTCCACGCAGGGCAATGCGTCGGCAGGCGGCCCTCGTCGTTCTGGCCCTGGCGGTGGCTGTCACACCGGCCTTCGCGGCAAGAAGGGCCCGCCCTGTCTCCTCCGTACCCGGTCCCTCCGCCTTGCCTGCCTGGCAGGAAGAGGCGACGCTGCTCCCGACCGGCGACGCGATCGGCGACACCGGCGACCGCTTCGGTGCCTCGGTCGCTGCCGACGGCGACACCAACGCCGTCGGCGTGCCGTACCAGACGAACGGCGCCGGCTGCGTGCGGGTCTCCGTGCGGACCGGCGCAACCTGGAGCGAGGAGGCGCGGATCACCGCACCAGTCTCCGGTATCGACGGGTTCGGCCAGCTCCTGGTTCTCGATGGCGACACGCTGGCCATCGTCGGGACAAGGCACTCCGATATCAGCAGGGCCGTCTACATCTACGTTCGCAATGCCGGCGCCTGGTCTCTCCAGTCGACCCTCGCCGCTCCCAGCCTGGCCAGCGGGTTCGGCGAAGCCCTGGCCCTCTCGGGAGACTCGCTCGTCGTGGGCGCGCCCGGCGCGGGTACTCCGCTTGGCTCCTCCACCGGCGCCGCGTACGTGTACGTCCGCTCCGCCAACACGTGGGCAGTCGAACAGAAGGTCTTCGGGGCCGACGGCGCGTTGGGAGATGGCTTTGGCCAGGCGATCGCCATCGACGGGGACCGCCTGGCCGTGGGCTCGCCGTACGACGATGCCGGCGCCACGGCCAATGTGGGTTCAACCTACGTGTTCTCGCGCTCGGGTGGGCAATGGACGCAGGTGGCCAAGCTCAGCGATCCTGCCGGCGACACCAACTGCCGCCTCGGCTCGGCCGTGGCCATCGTGGGTTCCACTCTCGCCGTGGGTGCGCCCGGGGCTCCGGGCCTGGGTCGCGTCCACGTCTACGAGGACCTCGCCGGGACCTGGACCCACCGCGCGGTCGTGGCGCCAACCGGTTCGGGCGCCGGCTTTGGTGGTGCGCTTGCGATCGGCGCCGGCCAGTTGCTCGTGGGTCACGAGGGCTGGGACAACGGCGGAGCCGAGTTGATCGTCGGCTCGGGCGACGCGTGGGCCAGTGCTTCCACGTTTCTTCCCGCGGGCCTCGCGCCCGGCGACGACTACGGTCGCGCCGTCGACCTCTCCGGCGGGACCGTCGTTGTCAGCGCCCCCGGCTGGCTCCAGACAGGTGCCGCATGGGTCTGGACGGGCTCCGGGTCCATGTGGGCCCTCCAGGCGGTCTTGAGTGGCCCGGGCACCGCCCGGGACGACTCCTTCGGCGCAGCCACGGCGCTGGATGGGGCGCTGCTAGTCGTCGGCGCTCCGAACGACGACACGACGGCGGGGCGCAAGTCGGGCGCCGCGTATGTCTTCGAGCACACCGCCTCGGGCTGGGTGCCGCGACAGAAGCTGCTGCCACCCGCGGGGCTGCCCGGGACGATCGGGAATGAACTGGCGTTCGGCACGGCCGTGGCCGTCTCGGGCGATCGCGTCGTGGTCGGCGCCCCCCAGGCGCGCGGAAGCGGCCGCGTCTTCGCATTCGCCCGGTCTGGCGGGGCGTGGACTCTCGTGGCGGAACTCGCCGCGTCCGACGCTGCGCCCTCTTCGGCGTTCGGCAGGGCCCTCGCACTGCGAGGGACGCGGCTGCTCGTCGGCGCCCCCAACGCGCCGGCAGACTCCCCCCCCGCCACTCCGGACGGCGCCGTGTATGCCTTCGAGGAACTCGGCGGCGTCTGGCTTCAGCAGCAAGAGCTGACGCTGCCCTCGCCCCCGACCTACGGCGCCTTCGGCTGGGCCGTCGCGTTCTCGCCATCGGGCACACGCGCGATCGTCGGCGCGCCGGGGGCCGCTTCGGCTCAGATCCTGTCCCTGGCCGGCGCTTCGTGGATCGGCCAGGAGGTGCTGCACACGGAGCCACGGGCGGCCTACGACGCGTTCGGAGGGGCCGTGGCCATCGGCGAGTAGGAGGTGTTCGTGGGCGCGCCAGCGACTCTGGGACCGGGCCCGGAGGAGGGCAAGGGCGCCTTCCATGTCTTCCACCCGACAGGTGGCGTCCTGCAGGGAACGCGATTCCAGGGCGACGCGAGCGGCTCTCGCCTGGGCGCGGCCATCGCCAGTGACGGCACGAATCTGTTCGTCGGCGCCCCCGGGGGGCCGGCGTCCGCCCCTCCCAGGGAGGCCGGGGCCCTGCACGTGTACGAGCACGCCGGCGGCTCGTGGACTCGGGCGGCCGTCCTGGACGGGCTCGACTCGGCCTTTGCGGCATTCGGCGCTTCGGTGACCGCTGCCGCGGGGCGGATCTTCATCGGCGAACCAGGATCGAGCCAGGCAGCCCCGGGGGCCGGTGCCGTGCACGTGCTGGCGTCGACGGTGCTCGAGATGGGCATTGGCCTCGCGGGGCCGGCGACGGCCAGACAGGGCGATGTCGTGCCCTTCACGATCGCGCTCGCGAACGCCGGGACCAGCGCCGCCGCAATCACCGCGTTCGACTTCTCGGTCGCGCCGGGGCTGGTGTTTCAGGACTGGAGCCTGCCGTCCGGATCGTGCGAGGCCGTGGGCTCGACGCTGACCTGCTCCGTCCGTTCGGTGCCTGTCGGCACGAGCACGGTCGCCACGGTGCGACTCGTCCCGACGACGGCCGGCAGCTTCTCGCTGACCGCATCGCTGGCCGCGGCAGACGCCAACCCGGCGAACGATAGCGCCACCGCGACGCTGGGCGTGACCGCCACCACCGCCGACGTCTCGGTGTGGACGCAGGCCTACAGCCCGTACTACGCACAGGTGGGCGGTTTCCTGGAGTACGTCGTCTACGTGGGAAACTCGGGACCGGAGACCGCGGCCGGGCTGACGCTCGAGCTGCCGACGCCTCCCGGCCTCGTCCTACACAATTCCTACAGCGCGTTCGGCTGCACACCGGCCGACTGCCGCATCGCGAGCCTGCCCGTCACGTCGACCCCCGTCGAGCGCGTCCGCATTACCTACCACGTCCCTGCCGGCTACGCCGGACCCGCGCCGATCGCGTTCACGGCTTCGGTCACCACTCTCTCGCAGGACCCGCAGCCCGCGAACAACCAGCGCGCCTTGTCGTGGCCGTTCCTGCCGCCACCGACGCCACTGAGCTATTACTCCCTGCCACCGTGCCGGCTCTACGACTCTCGCGCGACGGGCGGAATCCTGGCGGGGGGCACCGCGCGCATCCTCGAGGTTCCCGATCTGCACTGCGGGGTCCCGTCCCACGCGAGGGCGGTCGCCCTCAACGTCACGGTGACCGGCGCGACGGCTGCGGGCAACGTCCGCGTCTACCCCGGCTACTCACCCATTCCCACGACCTCCACCATCAACTTCACCGCCGGCCTGACGCGCGCGAACAACGCCGTCGTAGGCCTCGGCCCCACCTGGGGAGAGCTGGCGCTCTTCGCCTCTCCGGCCAGCACGTCCGTGCACGTGATCGTGGACGTGACCGGCTACTTCCAGTAGCGGTGAGGTCCGAACGAGATCGTCTCCGTAGGCATCGAAGAAGGTCCACCATGAGCGCACTTCCGACGATCGGATGGCCCAGGCTTCTGCGTGGAGCATTGGCCATCGGGGTCCTCGCCGCCTCGGCGAGTCCGGCTGTCGCCGCGAACGGGCGGCAGCGTTCCTCGAGCCCCCGGCCCGCGCCACGGCTCTCGGCGCTGCCCGTCTGGCAGCAGGAGGCGACGCTCCTCCCGGAGGGCGACCCAATCGGTGATCGGGACGAACGCTACGGATCCGCGGTTGCCGCGGACGGCGACACGATCGCGATCGGCGCGCCGGGACACGAGGGTCCGACCGCCCGCGGTTGCGTGCGCATCTACGTGCGCGCCGCGGGAGTCTGGACCCAGCAGGCCCTGCTGACGGCGCCGACGGCCGATGCCGATGGCTTCGGCGGCCACCTGGCGCTGTCGGGGGACACGCTCGCCGTGGGCACCGACCAGTACTTCGGCGGCAGCGTGTACGTCTAT
>JBGASI010000224.1:0-12201 GCA_044229815.1 Vicinamibacteria bacterium
GACGGCGCTCGTGGTCGTGCAGTACGGGGGGCTGGCGCTGCCCGTGGGCGCGGCGATCATGGTGGCGCTCTGTCTCGCCTTCTCCGTCTTCCACGCCCTCTTCGGCTGGGCCGCGGGCGGGGTCGTCGCGCGCTTCGGTCCCGTGGGCCTCCTCGGCGCGCCCCTGTTGTGGACGGCGCTCGAGTACGCGCGGCGTCACACGTTCTTCTCCTTCCCGTGGCTGCTGCTCGGCTACAGCCAGCAGCAGGTGCTGCCGTTCGCCCAGGCGGCGACAGTCACGGGTGTCTACGGGGTGTCCTGCCTCGTCTGCGCGGGCTCGTCGCTGCTCGCCTTCGCCGCCGTGGAGCGGTCCGCCGGGCGCCGCCGCGCCGCGCTCGCGAGCGTGGCGGTGCTGGTGGCCGGCGCCTGGGCCTGGGGTACGTGGCAGATGCGGCAGCCGCTGCCCCTGACCGGGCGGGTCACGGTCGGCCTGGTGCAGGGCGGCGTCCGGCAGGAGGACAAGTGGCTGCCCGAGAACGCCTGGGCCAACATCGGCCGCCACCTGCAGCTGACCGAGCAGGCGGCCGCCCAGGGCGCCCGCCTCGTGGTCTGGCCGGAGTCGGCGGTGCCCTTCCTGTTCGACGAGGACCCCGGCCTCGCCGCACTGCTGCGCGAGGCGGCCGAGCGTCGGCGCGTGTATCTCTTCTTCGGCAACGACGACCGCGAGCGCGGCGCCGACGGCCGCAGCCGGATCTACGTGGGCGCGAAGCTCCTGGACCCCGCCGGGGCCGTGGTCGCCCGCTACCGCAAGATCCAGCTCGTGCCCTTCGGCGAATACGTGCCGCTGCAGCCGTTGTTCACGCTGGGCGGCCGCTTCGCCGCGAAACTGGTGCAGGAGGTGTCGGACTTCAGCCCGGGCAGCGAGGCCACGACCGGCGTCGTCGACGGGCACCGCATCGGCGGCTACATCTGCTACGAGGCGATCTTCCCGGACGTGGTGCGCCGCTTCGCCGCCGACGGGGCGGAGCTGCTGGTGAACGTGACGAACGACGCCTGGTACGGCACCACCTCGGCCCCGCACCAGCACCTGGCGATGGCCGCCTTCCGGGCGATCGAGAACCGCCGCTACATGGTGCGCGCCGCCAACACCGGGATCAGCGCGGTCGTGGATCCCTGGGGACGGGTGAGCGACGCGACGCGCCTGTTCGACGCCACCGTGGTGGTGCGCGAGGTGCCGTTCGTGGCCGAGACCACCTTCTACACCCGCCACGGCGACCTGTTCGCCCGCGCCTGCGTCGCCGCGGCGCTCGCCCTCGTGCTGGCGGCGTCGCGTCGCGGCGTCGCGTAGAATAGCTTCCCGGGAGACACCGATTGAGCGCAGACCTGAGGCAGCGTCTCGAGTCGCTGCGAGCGAGGGCCGCGGACATCCGCGGCTATCTTTGACGAGGCGAAGCTCCGTTCCGAGCTCGACGCGCTCGAGCTGAAGATGGCCGAGCCGGCCTTCTGGGGCGACCAGAAGACGGCCCAGACGGTGATGCAGCGCCGCAAGCGCCTGGAATCCGACCTGGACCTGCGCAAGCGCCTGGGCGGCCAGGAGGACGACGCCAAGGTGCTCGCCGACTGGCTCGAGGCCGGGGAGGACGTCGCCGCCGACTTCGGCGCGGCCCTCGACACGCTGGAGAAGACCGTCGAGACGGCCGAGTTCCAGAAGATGCTCGGCGGCGAGCACGACCGCGCCAGCGCCATCCTGACGATCAACGCCGGCGCCGGCGGCACCGACAGCCAGGACTGGGCCGAGATGCTGCTGCGCATGTACCTGCGCTGGTGCGACCGGCGCGGCTTCAAGCACGACATCACGGACATCCAGGGAGGCGAGGAGGCGGGCATCAAGAGCGCGACCGTGCTGGTGCAGGGCGAGTACGCCTTCGGCAACCTGGCGGTCGAGGCCGGCGTCCACCGCCTGGTGCGGATCAGCCCGTTCGACTCCAACGCGCGCCGGCAGACGTCCTTCGCTTCCGTCTTCGCCTGGCCCGAGATCGAGGACGAGATCGAGATCGAGGTCCTGGAGAAGGACCTGCGCATCGACACCTACCGCTCGAGCGGGGCCGGCGGCCAGCACGTGAACGTGACCGACTCCGCCGTGCGCCTGACCCACCTGCCGACCGGGATCGTGGTGGCGTGCCAGAACGAGCGCAGCCAGATCCGCAACCGCGAGGTCGGGATGAAGATCCTGAAGTCGCGGCTGTACGAGCTCGAGATGTCGAAGCGGCGCGAGAAGCTCGACGCCGTCGAGGCCGCGAAGAAGGAGATCGCCTTCGGCAGCCAGATCCGCTCCTACGTGCTTCACCCCTACCGCATGGTGAAGGACCACCGCACGAAGCACGAGACGGGCAACCCCGACCGTGTGCTCGACGGCGACCTCGACGACTTCATGAAGGCGACGCTGGTGGCCAAGGCGAAGGGCACGCTCGGGCAGGCGGTGGCCGCCGAGGACTGACGCTCAGGGAGAGCCGGCCGCGGCGGGTTCGCCGGCCGAGCCGCGCGGCTCGGTGCCCGCGACGAAGGCCTCCATGTGCACGCCGGGCGCGCCCGAGGCGCCCGGCCGGCCCATGCCGTCCACCGGCACGAACACGATGTTCCCCGGGATCGGGAACTCCTCGACCGGCCGGTTCACCGCGAAGCCCTTCCAGAACTCCATCCAGATCGGCAGCGCGGCCTGGGCGCCGGTCTCGCCGCGGCCGAGCGAGTCCTTCTTCTCGTCGAAGCCGACCCAGACGCCGGCCGCGAGCGAGGGCTCGAAGCCGACGAACCAGGCGTCGGTGAAGTCGTTCGTCGTCCCGGTCTTGCCGGCGATCGGCCGCCCGAGGCTGTGGGCCCGCGCCGCCGTCCCACGCTCGACGACGCCGCGCAGCAGCGAGGTGACGATGAAGGCGGTGTCGGCGCGCAGCGCGTCGCTCGCGCGCGGCGCGGCCTGCTCGACGACGTTGCCGTCGCGGTCGGTGATCCTCTCGATCAGGAACGGCTTCATGCGCAGGCCCTGGTTGGCGAAGGTGGCGTAGGCGCTGACCATCTCCGAGAGTGTCGCCTCGCCGGCGCCGAGGGCGATCGGGAGGTAGGGCGGCAACTCGCCGCTTAGGCCGAGGCGCCGCGCGTAGTCGATGCCGCGCTCGACGCCCACGGCCTGCAGCGTCTTCACGGCCGGGATGTTGCGGCTCTGCTCGACCGCACGCCGCAGCGTGATCGGGCCGAGGTAGGTGCCGTCGTAGTTCTGCGGCGTCCAGGTGGTCTTGTTCCACGGGTTCGGGAACGAAAGCGGGGCGTCGACGATCACCGTGGACGGCGTCCAGCCCAGCGTCTCGAGCGCTGCGGAGTAGACGACCGGCTTGAACGCCGAGCCCACCTGGCGCATGGCCTGCGTCGCCCGGTTGAACTTGCTGCGCTCGAAGTCGTAGCCCCCGACCATGGCCCGCACCGCGCCCGACTTGACGTCGAGCGCCAGCAGCGCGCCCTCGACCTTCGGCTCCTGCTCCAGCCGCAGCTTCGCCTCGCGCCGCCCGGCCGTTTCCCCGAGCGCCTCGATGCGGAAGGGCACGATCGCGCCCTGGGGCAGGACCTCGGTCATGTTCGTGCGCCGGGTCCAGGCCACGTCGGGGGGCTGCAGCCGCGCCTCGTAGTCGCCGATCCGCACGACCGCGCCCGCGCGGTCCGAGGCGACCACGACGCCGCGCACGACGTCGCCGGCGGCGAAGGGCCAGTCCCACTCGTCCAGGTGCAGGGGTTCCGGCAGGCGGCCGTCCACCAGCGCGGAGGCCTGGGGCGGCACGAAGCCCCGCGCGCGCCGGTCGAGTGCGCGCAGCCCGTCGCGCAGCGCCCGCACCGCCACCCGCTGGGCGGCAGGGTCGAGGGTGGTGTAGACGCGCAGCCCGCCCTGGTAGATGCGCTGGCTGCCGTACTCCTTCTCCAGGTACTTGCGGACCTCTTCGAGGAAGTGGCCGGCGATCGAGGGCGGTTCCCTGCGCAGGACGAGGCCCAGCGGCCGCTGCTTCGCCTGCTCGGCCTCCTCGCGCGTGACGTACTTCTCCTCGGCCATCCGCTCGAGCACGTGGTTGCGCCGGGCCAGCGCCCGCTCGGGGTTCTCGATCGGGCTCAGCCGGCCGGGGCTCTGCGCGATGCCGGCGACGAGCGCGGCCTCGTGCAGGGCCAGGCCCTTCACGGGCTTGCCGAAGAAGAAGCGGCTGGCGGCCTCGACCCCGTAGTTGTCGTGGCCGAAGTAGACCTGGTTGCAGTAGAGGGTGAGGATCTCCTCCTTCGTGAAGTTCTTCTCGATCTGGAAGGCGAGGATCACCTCTTTCACCTTGCGCTCGTAGGTCTTCTCGGGGGTGAGGAAGAGCAGGCGCGTCAGCTGCATGGTGAGGGTCGAGAAGCCCTGCCCACGCCGGCCCGAGCGCAGGTTGGCGAGCGCGGCGCCAGGGATGCGCCAGGGGTTGATCCCGAGGTGCTTCCAGAAGTCCGCGTCCTCGACCGCCACGATCGCGTTGCGCAGCACGGGAGGGATGTCGGCGAAGCCCACCACCACGCGCTTCTCGATCGCGAACTCGCCGAGCACGCTGCCGTCCGCCGCGAACACCTGCGTGATGATGTTGGGCTGGAACTCCTCGAGCGAGGTGACCTGCGGCAGGTCGCTCTCGAAGGCGAAGAAGACCCCGAGCAAGGCGCCACCGAGGATCGCCAGCGCGAACAGGGCGGTGACGATGGCGCGCCGCAGGGTCAGCACGCCAACGGTCGGGGGGCTCGGGGGAGGCGGCACCAGCGGATTATCGCTCAGGCGCCGATGAGTTGTGGTCGCGGTGGGTGGCGTGCGAGCCCGACGAGCTCCCGCCGCTCGAGCGGCCCGAACGGCCGGAGCCGCCGCTGTTTCCCGAGCCACCCGAGTGGCCCGAGCCCCCGGACGGCCTGCCCGATCCGCCGCCAGAGTTGCCCCCGCTGCTTCCCTCGTGGCGCGGCCGGTACGCGGTCCCGCCGCCGCCCGAGCCCGAGCCGCCCGAGCCCGACTCCGGCGCGCGCCAGGCGCCGCCCTGCCGGCCGGCCCGCCCGCCGTTCGTCGTCTTCTCCGAATCCCCGCCAGAACCCGAGTCGACTCGGGGCGCCCTGCGCCGTGCGCCGTCGTCGCCCGTCCTTACACCGCCTTCGGTGGGCGTGCCCGGGTCGGCCGGTGGTGTGTACCACGGCGCCGGCCGCGCGCCCTGGCGCGGCGAGGCGCCCGTCGCGGTGCCGTGCTGGCTCTGGCCGGCCTCCCCCTGGTCGCCGCCTCGCTCGCGTCCCTGCGCGCCGTAGCGGGCGCCGTCGACGCCCGCGGGCGGCGGGCCGTAGCCGCGCGTCCACGGCGCCGGGATCGAGGTCTTGTTGTCGACGCCCAGCTCGCGCACGTGGTCGCCCATGCTCGGGCGCCGGCTGATCGCGCGGGGGACGTCCTCGCCCTCGCGCAGGTGCGCCGCGTCGCGCGTTGGCCGCAGCCGCGGCGACTCGGCCACCTGCAGCACGCTCGTGTCCACGCGATCGAGGCCGATGCGACGCCGCGGCAGATCGCGCCGCCCCAGCTCGCCCTGGCGCACCAGGTTCCAGCCGTCGTGGCCGAAGCCGCGACCGCCGCGCGCCGTGGCGTTGCCGGAGTAGCGGCCGTAGTCGTGGCGGCCCCAGCCGTAGACCGGGCGGTCGCGCCAGCCGAGCGGGCACCAGCCCACGTAGCCGCCGCCGACGGCCCAGCTCACCCACGCGGGTCCCCACGTGCGGCCCGGGATCCAGTACCAGCCGAACGAGGCCGACTGGCCCCAGCGGCCGTAGTGGAACGGCGCCCAGCCCCAGCGCTCGTTCGGGATCCAGGTCCAGCCGTAGGGGGTCCAGGTCCACTGCCCGTTCGAGTAGGGCTGCCAGCCCGCTTCCACGCGGGGGATCCAGACGTTGCCGACGCCGCTCTCGTAGCCCCAGGAGCCGTTGTCCTCGAACTCGCCGGCGTAGGGGTCGAGCTCGTCCGGCAGGTAGCGGGCGGAGTCCGCCGGCCGCCGCTCGCGCTCCTCGGTCTCGCGGTCCTGGTCCCATCGCAGGAAGTCGTCCGCCGCGCCGCGCTCGAGGCGCGTCGGTTCGGCGGCCTGCTCGCCCCAGCGCGCGCTCGTGCGCTCGCCGGCCGCGAGTCGTGGCCGTTCGCCGCCGTCGTCGAGCACGGCCTCGCCCTCGTAGACGCTCACGCTCGTGTCGCCGCCGTCGACGTCGACGCGCACGACCGAGCGCCCCTGTCCCTGGACGAGGCCGGCCGGCGTCTCGACCTCGAAGCGCTCGCCGCCCTGCGAGCGCACGTGCAGCATCAGGCTGCCCGACCACAGCCGCAGCACGACGCGCTCGCCGTTCTCCTGCTCGTGTCCCGAGTAGTCGAGCTTGCTGCGGCGCTCGAGCCGCACCACGGTGCCGTCGGGGAACTGGAACTCGGCGCGCCCGTTGGCGTCCGTCCAGATGCGGTCGCCCGGCAGGAAGGGCGCGTTGGCGGCCGCCTCCTCGGACTCGACCTCGGTCGCGCGTTGCACCGTGACGCCGGGCTCGACATAGCGCAGGCGCCCGTGGCTGTAGCCCTCCTGCGCGCGGGCCGGTGCCGCGAGGGCGCCGACGGTGACGACGGCGAGCGCGGTGGCGATCAGCATGCGAGGACGCATCGGTGTCTCCTCCGGGAGCTTCCTGCGACTCCCGCCTTTCTTTGAAGCAAGGCACGTGCCGGTCCATCGGCCGACCAAAGTCTCTGACATCGTTGCACTTGTGGGTGTGGGGGGCAAGGGCCCGGTGTCCTGCACGGAGGACCGGCGTCCCTTGGACGAGACGCTCGGGCGTGCTTCCCGCCACGCGGCGCTTGCCGCCCGGCCGAGTCCCTGTTAGTATCCGTGGCTGCTCCGAGTGCCGGAGTGGCGGAATTGGCAGACGCGCACGGTTCAGGGCCGTGTTGGCTTCGGCTAGTGTGGGTTCAAGTCCCACCTCCGGCACCACCTCTCCTCCCGACGCTTCGTCCGCACCGCGCCAGCGAGTGCATCATCGGGCGCATACCCCCGAACCGCGTCGGGTGCTACGGTCGGCCCGACGCCCGGCGGAACGTGGTTCTGCCCGGCAGGAGGTAAGGCCCATGCGAGGGAAGCTCACGCGGTCTGCGGTCGGCGCGGCGACGGTGCTCCTGTGCGGGGTGGTGAGCGGTTCGGCGGCGCCCCGCTACGCGAACTTCAAGGCCGCGATCTACGCCCGCGCCTACGAGGTTCGCGAGATGGGCGACCTCGACAGGCTGCGGACGCGTTTCGCGGCGATGGAGAAGCAGCTCAAGGTCTCCAAGATCTACCTGGAGACGCACCGGGACAAGGTCCTGGTCGACGGCGACACCGTGAAGAAGGCGAAGCAGTTCTTCGAGGAACGCGGGATCGAGACCGCGGGAGGGATCACGCTCACCGTCAGCGAGCGCAATCGCTTCCAGACGTTCTGCTACAGCGACCCGGCCGACCGTCGCTGGGTCCAGGACGTCGTCGAGTTCACGGCCCGGCACTTCGACGAGATCATCCTCGACGACTTCTTCTTCACGAGCTGCAAGTCCGAGGTCGAGATCCGCGCCCGGGGAGAGCGCAGCTGGACGCAGTACCGGCTGGCCCTGCTGGACGAGGCGGCCCGCAACCTGATCCTGGCTCCGGCGCGAAAGGTGAACCCGAAGGTCCGGGTGATCGTGAAGTACCCGAACTGGTACGACCATTTCCAGGGCCTGGGCTTCAACCTCGAGACCGGGCCGCGCCTCTTCGATGCGATCTACACCGGCACCGAGACGCGCGACGCGCTGCGCAGCGATCAGCACCTGCAGCCGTACCACGGCTACGAGATCTGGCGCTTCTTCGACAACCTGCGGCCGGGCCACAACGCCGGAGGCTGGGTCGACCCGTTCGGCTCGCGCTACCTCGACCGCTACGCCGAGCAGCTGTGGCTCACGGTCTTCGCCAAGGCGCCCGAGGTGACGCTCTTCGACTTCGGCTCGATCCAGATGCCCGTGCAGAAGGCCCAACGCGCCCCGTGGCAGGGGCAGGGGACGAGCTTCGACTTCGACGCGATGGCCGGGCCTTTCAGGCGGGACGACGGCTCGCTCGCGCCCGAGCTCACCTGGGTCCGGGCGGCCGGCTGGGCGTTCGAGAAGATCGACCCGATCATCGGCCAGCTGGGCAAGCCGGTGGGCGTGAAGAGCTACAAGCCCTACCACTCGACGGGCGAGGACTTCCTGCACAGCTTCGCGGGCATGGTCGGGATTCCCATCGAGCTGCAGCCGACCTTCCCGGAGGAGGCGCCGCTCGTGCTGCTGACCGAGGCGGCCGCGCACGATCCGCGGATCGTCGAGAGGATCGAGCGGCACCTGCGGGCGGGGAAGAGCGTCCTCGTCACTTCGGGCCTGCTGCGAGCCCTGCGCGGGAAGGGGATCGAGAGGATCGCGGAGGTCGAGGTGCTCGAGCGGCGCGCGCTCGTCGAGGACTTCCGCACGGGTTGGGGCGACCCGGTCCGGGCGCGCAAGCGGATCCTGATCCCACAGCTGCACTACTACACCAACGACTCCTGGCCGCTGATCGACGCGGTCGACGGCCCGATGGGCTGGCCGCTGCTCCACGACGCGGCCTACGCCAGCGGGCACCTCTACGTCTGGGCGGTTCCCGACAACCCCGCCGACCTGTATGCGCTGCCCGAGACCGCCCTCAACCAGATCCGTCGGACGGCCACGCAGGGCCTCGACGTGCGTATGGACGGCCCGTCCGAGGTCGCGCTCTTCCTCTACGACAACGGCGCGCTCGTCGTGGAGTCCTTCCGGGACGACGCGACGGAGGTCGCCGTCGTCGTGAACGGCGCCGGACGCCTGCGCGACCTCGAGACGGGCGACCTGTTCCCGGGCCAGACGGTTCCCGAGGGGCAGGGGTTCTTCCGTTCGCCCGACGCCGGGAAGTCGGTGTTCAAGGTGCCGGTGAAGGCTCACTCCTACCGGGCGTTCAAGAAGGAGTAGGGCCTCCCCGCGGGCCGGGGCCGCGCCTTCGGTGATAGACTGCGTGGAGAGACTCACCTCCACCCCGAAAGAGCGGGAAGCAATAGCAGAAGACACCAACAACCTCGAAGGCCGGGTGCTCGAACAGCTGTCGAGCCTCGGCAAGCCCATCTCCGTCCGCGAGCTCGTGCGGCGCCTCGAGCTCGACGCCGCCGGCCGCGCCGAGCTCAAGACCACCCTGCGCCGGCTGATCGCGGACGGCGCGCTCGTCGAGATCCGCGGCGCGCGCGTCGGCCTGCCGTCGCGCATGAACCTCGTCGTGGGCCGCCTCTCGTGCAGCCCCGCGGGCCACGGCTTCGTCATCCCGGACGAGCGCCGCGAGGGCCAGCGCGACCTCTACGTGGCCGCAGCCGGGATCCGCGAAGCCCTGCACGGCGACCGGGTGGTGGCGCGGGTCGAGCGCGAGACCCCGCGCGGCCACGAGGGACGCATCATCCGCGTGCTCGAGCGCGCGACGCAGCGCCTGGTCGGCCGCTACGAGGACGATGGTCGCTTCGGCGGCCACATCGTGCCCTTCGACACGCGCATCCTGCACGAGGTCTTCATCCCGGCCGGCGAGCAGAACGGTGCCGAGTCGGGCGTGATGGTCCTGGCCGAGATCACGCGGCCCCCCACGGCCACCCGCAACCCGATCGGCCGCGTGCTGCAGCTGCTCGGACGCCTCAGCGAGCCGGGCGTCGACCTCGAGATCGTCATCGCCAAGCACGACCTGCCGCGGGCGTTCCCGCCGGAAGTCGAGGCCGAGGCCGGGCGCGTGGCGTGCCCGGTGTCCGCGGCTGAGATCGCCTCGCGCGCCGACTTCCGGGGCTGGACCACCTTCACGATCGACCCGGCGACCGCGCGCGACCACGACGACGCCGTGGGCATCGAGCCGGCGCCAAACGGCGGCTGGCGGCTGGCCGTCCACATCGCCGACGTGGCGCACTACGTGCGCGAGGGCTCCGCGCTCGACGCGGAGGCCTACCTGCGCGGGACCTCGGTCTACTTCCCCGACACGGTCCTGCCGATGCTGCCGCACTCGCTGTCGAGCGGTATCTGCAGCCTGGTCGAGGGCGAAGAGCGGCTCACCCAGACGGTGCTGATCGAGCTCGACGCGCAGGGACGCGTGCTGCGCTCCACGTTCCACGACGGCGTCATCCGCAGCGCGGCGAAGCTGTCCTACCAGCAGGCGCAGGCGATCGTGGACGGCGACGCGGAGCTGCGCGAGCGCTACGCCCCGCTCGTGCCGTCGTTGCTGGCGATGGACGCGCTCGCCCGCCAGATGCGGGCGCGCCGCTTCGAGCGCGGCGCCCTCGACTTCGACGTGCCGGAGCCGAAGCTGGTGCTCGGCCCGGGCGGCGAGATGACGGGCATCGTGCGCCACGAGCGCCTCGACAGCATGAAGCTCGTCGAGGAGTTCATGCTGGCGGCGAACGAGGCCGTGGCGGAGCGGCTGCACCACGCCGGCGTCGGCGCGCTCTACAGGATCCACGAGCAGCCCGACCCGCTGAAGGTCGAGGAGTTCGTGGAGCTGGTGTCCTCGCTCGGCTACCGCATCACCGCCGGCCCCGAGGGCGTGCGCCCGGACCAGTTCCAGCGCGTCCTGCGCGAGATCGCGGGCCGTCCCGAGGAGAAGCTCGTCTCGTACCTGCTGCTGCGCACGATGAAGCTCGCGCGCTACCACGAGGAGAACCTCGGGCACTTCGGGCTCGCGACGGAGATGTACGCGCACTTCACGAGCCCGATCAGGCGCTACCCCGACCTCGTCGTGCACCGCGCGCTGCGCGCCCTGCGCCACGCGCCCGACGGCGGGCGCGAGGCCTGGCTGCGCGAGCGCCTGCCCGAGATGGGCCTGC
Organism: Vicinamibacteria bacterium; assembly: GCA_044229815.1. Classification (GTDB taxonomy): domain Bacteria; phylum Acidobacteriota; class Vicinamibacteria; order Fen-336; family Fen-336; genus DATBSL01. The sequence continues at coordinate 10,903 of JBGASI010000224.1, forward strand.
ACCTCTCGGAGCGCGAGCGGAGGGCCTCGGAGGCCGAGCGCGAGCTGGTCGAGTGGAAGAAGGTGCGCTACATGGCGGGCCGGCTCGGCGAGTCGTTCACCGGCTACGTCACCGGCGTGCAGCCGTTCGGCCTGTTCGTCGAGCTAGACGAGCTCTACGTGCAGGGCCTCGTCCACGTCTCCTCGATGGCCGACGACTACTACGGCTTCGACGAGAAGGCCCACCTGCTGCGGGGCGGCAGCACCGACAAGGCGTACCGGCTCGGCGACCGCGTCGAGGTGCGCCTCGTGCGGGTCGACCTCGACCGCCGGCAGGTCGACTTCGTGCTGCGTGATACGGGCGCGCCCGCGGACGTGCGGGCCCGGCCTGCTTCGCGTGAGGGTCGGCGTGGCGAGGGCAGGGGGCGGGCCGCCGCGGCGCGCGGGCCGAAGACCGCGGCGCGGGCGAAGAAGGCCGCGCCGCGCGGCCGGCAGCCCGGGGGGCGCGGGGGCCGCCGGGGGCGTTGAGCCCGCGGTCGTCCCCGCGAAGGGACCCTGCTAGAATGAACGACTCAACCTCGCCCGAAGGGAGACGGAGCCGAACGTGACGAACGGAGCCCCCAAGCCGCCGGCCGCCCGCCCGTCCGAAGCACGGATGGTCGCGCTCAACCTCACCCACAGGGAGCTGGTGTTCCTGCAGAAGGTCACCCGGCAGGAGTATCACTTCATCACCGACGACGAGCAGCAGGCGCGGCTGAACCTGCGCGACAAGCTGGTGGAGACCGCCTTCGACCAGGAGCGCGGCCGCGTGGTGCTGAACCTGACGCGAGACGAGCTGCTGTTCCTGATCAAGGTCGCGCGCGAGAACTACTCCTTCATCGCGCGCGCGGAGAAGGAAGCGCGGCTGGCCCTGGCCGCGAAGCTGCACAAGACCGCGGAGTCCGTGTTCGGCGTCAGCACGCGCGAGGACTGAGGCCGCGGCGGGGACGACCCTGCGCTCGCTGATCGTCGGCACGGCCGGCCACATCGACCACGGCAAGAGCGCGCTCGTGCGCGCGCTGACCGGCACCGACCCCGACCGGCTCAAGGAGGAGCAGGAGCGGGGGATCACGATCGACCTCGGCTTCGCCCACGCGCCGCTGGCCGAGGGGCTGGTCGCCTCCTTCGTCGACGTGCCGGGGCACGAGCGCTTCGTGCGCCACATGCTCGCCGGCGCGCACGGGATCGACGCCGCTCTGCTGGTGGTGGCCGCCGACGAGTCGGTGATGCCGCAGACGCGCGAGCACTTCCAGATCTGCCGGCTGCTCGGCATCCCGCGCGG
>JBGASI010000225.1:0-7413 GCA_044229815.1 Vicinamibacteria bacterium
GGGAAGCGCTGCAGAAGCACGAGGCGGACGCCCTGCCGACCTACCTCGTGGTCGATCCGAAGGACGAGAAGGTGGCCCTGCGCTGGACGGGCAGCTTCACCGTGCCGCAGGCCGAGACCTTCCTCGAGGAAGCGCGCGAGAAGCTGCGCGGCGCGGCTGTCCCCGAGTCGTCGGCTGAGGCCGCGCTCGACCGGGCCGACCGGCTCTACGGCGCCCGCGACTACGCCGCCGCCGCGCAGGCCTACCGCGAGGCCCTGGCCGCCGCCCCGGCCGCCTGGGCCCGCTACAACCGCGCCGTCGAGGCGCTGCTCTTCTCGTACCAGTCGACCGACGCCTACGCGGAGGCCGTGGCGCTCGCCCGCGAGGCCCTGCCGCGCCTCGGGGCCACGCCGTCGGCGCTGATCGTCGGCATGGGCGGCCTCGACAGCGCGCTCGAACTGCCGCAGGACGACAAGGCGCGGGCGGAGGCGATCGCCGCGCTCGAGACAGGGCTGCGCCGGTCGCTCGCTGACCCGAAGATCGTCGCGGCGGCCGACGACCGCTCGGGGGCCTACCTGTCGCTCCTCGGCGCCCGCAAGCGCGCGGGCGATACGCCCGGGGCGAAGCAGGTGGCGACGGAGTGGGCCGCCTTCCTCGAGGGCGAGGCGGCGAAGGCGAAGAGCCCCGACCAGCGAGCCGTCTTCGACTCGCACCGGCTCTCGGCCTACCTCGAGCTGGGCCAGGCCGCGAAGGCGATCCCGATGCTCGAGGCCTCGGTGAAGGACCTGCCCGAGGACTACAACCCGCCGAGCCGCCTGGCGCGCGCGTACGCGGCGCAGAAGGAGTGGGACAAGGCGCTCGCGGCCTCGTCCCAGGCCGTGACGCTCGCCGCCGGCCGCGCGAAGCTGCGCGTGCTCGCGGCCCGAGCCTCGCTGCTGAAGGAGAAGGGGGACCTGCCGGCGGTGCGCCGCACCTACGACGAGGCGATCGCGTTCGGCGAGTCGCTGCCCGAGGCCGAGCGCCCGCTGAAGCAGATCGAGCAGCTGAAGAAGCAACGCGACAAGCTGGCGGAAGCGAAGCCCTAGCCCGGCGCCGCTTCCGGGAAGACGATCGTGAACCGCGTGGGCCCGCCGGGCGGGCCCTCGAGCGCGAACTCGCAGCGGTGCTGCCTCAGGATCTCCTGCACGAGCGTCAGGCCCAGGCCCTGTCCCTGCGGCTTCGTCGTGAAGAAGGGCGTGAACAGCCGGGCGGCTGCGGCGGGCGAGAGGCCCGGGCCCGAGTCCTCCACGACGATCGAGACGCGGCGCCCGAGGTCGCGGACTCTCAGCACGACACGGCCACCCGGCCCGGCCGCCTCGAGCGCGTTCTTGCTCACGTTCACGAGGGCCTGCTCGAGCTGCGTGCGATCGGCGAGCGCCGCCGCCAGGCGCTCGTCCGCCTCGACCTGCAGCGCGATGCCCTGCGCCTCCGCGGCGGGGCGCAGCAGCGTCGCCACCGCGCGCGCCACCACCCCGAGGTCGCACGGTGCCAGCCGCGGCGGCGGCAGCCTCACCACGTCCGCGAAGCCGGCCGTGAAGTCGTGCAGCTGGCCGAGGCGGGAGATGACGACGCCGAGCGCCTCCGTGAAGGTGGCGCGCTCGGACTCCGGCAGCCGGCCCGCGTAGGCGAGGCACGACTCGAGCAGCGAGCGTCCCGCCCCGACCGTGTTGCCGACCTCGTGCGACATGAGCCGCACGACCCTCTCGTAGGCGGCCCTCTCGGACTGGCGCAGTTCCTCCGTCAGCTCCTCGATCAGCAGGAAGGAGCGCGTGAAGCCGCGGTCGAGGAACGCGCCGCGGTGCAGGCGCAGCCGCCGCGCGCCGGCGACGGACAGGACCATCTTCGCCCCCGGGGCCAGCCCCGCGAGAGCTGCGGCGAGCGGTGTGCCGAGGCCCGCCAGGCGCCGGCCGACCAGCCCGCCGCTCGGGGCCAGCAGCCGTGCCGCGGCGGGGTTCGCGAAGGCGACCGTGTCCTCGAAATCGAGGATCACGACCCCCGAGGGCGACGCCTCGAGGATCCGGGCCAGCAGTCCCTGCTGCTCTTGGTTGCGCGTGCGCTCCTCGCGCAGCGCGTCCGCCATCCGGTTGTAGACCGCGATCAGGCGGTCGATCTCGGGCTGTCCGACCTCGCGGATGCGCGTCGTGAACTCCGCCTCGTCCAGCAGCCGCGCTGCCCCCTCGAGCGGCTCGAGCCCGCGACGCAGCCCGCGCAGCAGCGCCAGGCCCGCGAGCAGCGACAGCGCGAACACCGCCTCGACCGCGAGCAGCCAGGGCCGCTCGGCCCGCAGCAGCCAGCACGCGACCGCGGCGAAGAGCGCGTGCAGCGCCAGCAGGTAGACGAGGAAGCGGCGCGAGAGGCTCACCCCTGCAGCCCGTATTTCTCCAGCCGCCGGTAGAGGGCCGGACGGCTCATGCCGAGCGACTCGGCCACCCGCGTGAGGTTGCCGCCGTGGTGCTTCAGGGACTTCGCGATCATCGCCCGCTCGATCTGCTCGAGCGTCATGCTGCCGACGGGCGGCAGCGCGTCGCGCGGCGCCGCGCGCGACTCCATGGCGCCGGAGGACTCGAGGTCGACCGGCTCGATCGTGGCGGCGCGGCCCACCAGCACCGCCCGCTCGATCGACTGGCGCAGCTGGCGCACGTTGCCGGGCCAGGGCTGGGACGCAAGCCAGCGCAGGGCGGAGGGCGAGAGGTCCACCTCGCGCCCGTACGCCTGCGCGAACTGGCGGGCGAAGCTCGCCGCGAGTCGCGGGACGTCGGCCGGCCGCTCTCGCAGCGCCGGCAGGTGCACCGTGATCAGGTTGAGGCGGTACAAGAGGTCCTCGCGGAACTGCCCGGCGGCGACCATCGCGGCGAGCTCACGGTTCGTCGCCGAGACGACCCGCACGTCCACCGTCCGCGGCGCGCTCGAGCCGAGCGCCTCGTAGGTGCGGTCCTGCAGCACGCGCAGCAGCTTGACCTGCGAGGACGGCTCCGTCTCCCCGATCTCGTCGAGGAAGATCGTCCCGCCGTGCGCCAGCTCGAAGCGGCCCTTGCGGTCGGCGCGGGCGTCGGTGAAGGCGCCGCGCACGTGGCCGAACATCTCGCTCTCGAACAGGGAGGCCGCGATGCCGCCCAGGTTGACCTTGACGAACGGACCGCCGCGTCGGCGGCTGTTGCGGTGGATCGCCTCGGCCACCAGCTCCTTGCCGGTGCCGCTCTCGCCGGCGACCAGCACCGAGGCGTCCGTCGCGGCCACCCGGGCCACGACCTCGAGCGCCCGCAGCAGCAGGGGGTCCTCGCCGACGAGCGCGCCGAAGTCGCAGCGCTCGTCGAGGGCCTCGCGCGTCGGCAACTCGCCGCTCGCGGCGCCGGCGCCCGCCTCGGCCAGGCCGAGGACCGTGCGCACGGCCTGGAGCAGCTGGGCGTTCGTCCACGGCTTGGTGACGAAGTCGGACGCGCCCGCCTTCATGCCCTCGACGGCCAGCGCGATCGAGCCCCACGCCGTCATCAGGATCACCGGCACGCCGGGCCGCCGGGCGCGGACCTCGCGCAGCAGCGCGAGGCCCTCTTCGCCGCTCGTGTCGCGGGAGAAGTTCATGTCCTGGAGCACCGCCTGGGGCGCCTCCGCGAGCGCGGCGAGCGCCTCGGCGGCCGACGCCGCGGTGCGGACGACGTGGCCGTTCTGGCGCAGCAGCAGCGCCAGGGATGCGGTCACGGAGGCGTCGTCGTCGACGACCAGGATCATGGGGCCTTCACTCGTAGCGTAGAGCCTCCGTCGGCTCGACCGCCACCGCGAGCCGCGCCGGGTACCAGGCGCACAGGATCGCCAGAAGGTAGATGCCGACGACCGAAAGCGCAAGGCTGGTCGCGAACACCCCGCCCGCCACCGGCAGCGCGCCGACGAGCGGCAGCTGCAGCGCGAGGGCGACACCGGGAGCGAGGGCCATGGTCGTCAGGATCACGATCTCGGCGAGGATCTGGAGCCGGATGTCGCCGCGGGTCGCTCCCTTGGCCCGCCGCAGGCCGATCTCGCGCGTCCGCCGTGTGACTGCGAGCCAGAGCACGCCGGTGAGGCCGAGCGCCACCATGATCGCGAGGAACCCCGCCACCAGGCCCACGATCAGCAGCGGCGCCAGGAAGATGCGGCTGACGCGTTCCCGCGCGAGCGGCAGCGGCTCGGCCCGGAAGGTCCAGCCTTTCGCGACACCGCGCGCCGTCTCGAGCAGGCGCTGCTCGAGCTCGGCCGTCGAGCCGGCCGACACGCGCAGCAGCAGGTCGCGCGGCACGGGCTCCGACCCGTCGCCCGCTTCCCCCGCGGCGCCGGGGGCCGGCACGTCCAGCCGCTGCCGCTCGAGCACGTAGTTGCCGGGCTCGTCGTACTCGCCCTCCTGCCGGTAGGCCTCGATCACGCCGACGACCCGCCGCTCGGGCTCGGGCGGCGCACCCGGCGGCGCCCCGTCCTGGCCGCCGCCCATGCGCCGCGCCCCGATGTCCCTGCCGATCGGATCCTCCGCGCCGAACACCTCGCGGACCATCCGCTCGTTGATCACCACCGGTTCCCACGCCGCGGCGTCGTCCTCGCGCGTGAAGAAGCGCCCGCGCGTCAGCCTCAGGCCGACCACCTCCGCGAAGCCGTCGCTCACGAGCGCGGTCCGGTACGAGACGCGCCGGCCGTCGCGCTCGTAGTCGCGGCTCTTGGTGGACTGCGAGAAGGGGGTCGGGCTCGCGGTCGCGATCGACTCGACCCCCGGTACGCTGCGCAGGGCCAGCGTGAGCTGCTGGAGCGTCTGCAGGGCGTCGCTCTGCGGCGAGCGCGCCCGCTCGCCCGGCAGGGCGTCGTTGCGGGCGCCGTCGAAGTCCATCTCCAGGCGCACGACCCGGCGGTAGTCGAAGCCGACCGGCTGGCGCAGGTTGTTCGCGTAGTTGACGGCGAGCGTCGTCACGCCGAGCAGCACGCCGAACGAGACGAGCATCTCGACGGCGATCAGCGCGTTCGCGCCGCGGCGGTTCCAGACGAGCTTGAACAGGTGGCGGATCATCGCGCGCCTCCGCGCAGGGCGTCGACCGGGTGCAGGCGCGAGAGGCGCCAGGCCGGCCAGGCCCCGGACAGCACGCCGAAGGCGAGGGCGAAGCCGAGCCCCCAGCCGAAGACGCGCAGGTTGACGTGGAACCGCGCGTACGGGACGAGCGCGCTCGCGGTCAGCAGCCGCAGCACGAGCTCGGTCGCCGCCAGCGCGACGAGGCCGCCGAGGAGCGCCAGTACCACGTTCTCCAGCACGAACTGGGCGACCAGCTGCGCGCGAGAGGCCCCGAACGCGCGCCGCACGCCGATCTCCGACGCGCGCTCCAGCGCGCGGCTGACGTTGAGGTTCACCAGGTTGATCACCGGCAGCAGCATGAAGGCCAGCGCCAGACCGACCACCACGGCCATCACCATCCGCATCCCGGAGTCGACGCCGCGCCGCTCCATCAGCAGCAGCCCGACGAAGCCCTCGCCGAGCGTCTGCGGCCGCGCCCAGGCGGTCTTGAACGGCGTCGACGACACGTCGACGGTCGAAAGCCGCGACTCGAACTCCGAGCGGATGCGCGGGAAGTCGGCGGGGCTTGCGGCCAGCAGGATCCCCGTCATCGGCCCGAGCAGCTCGCCGCGCCAGGCGAGGGACGCCTGCGCGGTGAGCGGGACCCATACGTCCGAGAACGGCACGACGCGGAGGAAGGGCACGTCGCGCACCACGCCGACCACGCGGAAGCGGTCGCCGTCGAGCTCCAGCGTGCGGCCGACCGCCGGCTGCCCCGCGAAGAAGCGGTCGCGGGTCGCCTCGTTGATGACCGCCACGTAACGCGCGCTCGCGACGTCCTCGTCGTCGAACGGGCCGCCCTCCACGAAGCCGAAGGAGAGGATGCGCCAGAACTCGGCGTCGGTGCGTTTGAGGTACGAGCGCACGCGCTCGCCGTTCACGTAGGAGAAGGCGCTGCGGGCCTCGGCCGCGACGGCCATCCGCTCGACCCCGGGCAGGTCGCGCGCGTAGCGGTCGAGGAAACGGTAGCCCGGGCCGCTGCGCGAGGTCCACTGGTCCCCGCTCAGCTCCAGCCGGTCGAGGAGCAGCGTGCGCTCCAGGCGCACCTCGGGCGGGCTGGCCGCGAAGGCGTGGTCGAAGATCGCCGCCGCGACGGTCAGCACGAGCAGCGTGAGAGCGATGCCGACGAGGCTCACGGCGGTGAAGAACGGCCGCCGCCGCAGGACCTTGAGCGCGAGCTTGAGGTGGCTCCTCAGCACGGCGGCCTCACTGCACCTGCCGGCCGTCGAACAGGCGCACCGTGCGGTGGGCGCGCTGCCCGAGCCGGGGGTCGTGCGTCACCATCACGACGGTCGCGCCCTCGGCGTTGAGGCCCTCGAGCAGCGCCATCACCTCGTCGCCCATCTGGCTGTCGAGGTTGCCAGTGGGCTCGTCCGCCAGCAGCAGGCGCGGGCGGCCGACGATCGCGCGCGCGACGGCCACGCGCTGCTGCTGCCCGCCCGACAGCTGCGTCGGGTAGTGGTGGACCCGCGAGGAGAGGCCGACGCGGTCGAGCGCGGCGAGCGCGAGCCGGCGGCGCTCGCCGGCGCCGGCCTTTCGGTACAGCAGCGGCAGCTCGACGTTGTCGAGCACCGACAGCTCGGGGATCAGGTGGAAGGTCTGGAACACGAAGCCGATCTCGGCGTTGCGCACCCGCGCCCGCGCCCGGTCGGAGAGCCCGCCGACGTCGCGGCCCTCGAGCGTCACGCGTCCGCGCGTCGGGACGTCGAGCAGCCCCATCAGGTGCAGCAGCGTGCTCTTGCCGCAGCCGGACGGCCCCATGATCGCTAGCAGCTCGCCGCGCGCCACCGTGAGGTTGACGTTGGCCAGCGCCAGCGTCTCGATGCGCTCGGTCCGGTACACCTTCTCGACGGCCGCGAGCGCGATCGCCGCCTCGCCCGCCGCCTCGCGCCCCACGCCACTCTCCACAGCCGCCGTCGCCATCGAACCTCCCCGTGCCTTCCCCCGCCGTCCCCCTACCGCAGCCGCAGCGTGTCCGCGTGCAGGTAGTCCGTCATCTCCGAGACGATCACCTCGTCGCCGGGCTGCAGGCCGTCGAGCACCTCGAAGTGGGTCGGGCTTGCGGCGCCGAGTCGCACCGCCCGACGCTCCGCGTAGCCGCCGCGCACCACGAACGCGTTCTGGAGGCCGTCGCCCGTCGCGAACGGCCCGCGCCCGACGCGCAGCGCGCGTGCCTTGCGCGCCGTCAGCACGTCCACGTCGACCCGCAGGTTCGGCCGCAGCACCGCCCGAGCCTTGTCGGCGAGCGCGACCGTGAACGTCAGCACGCCGCCGCGGATCGTGGGGTCGATGGCCGACACGCTGCCTTCGAGGCTCTCCTCGCCGGCCTTCACCCG
>JBGASI010000226.1:0-13655 GCA_044229815.1 Vicinamibacteria bacterium
AGCGTCTGCTGGAGCCGGTCGACGAGCCGGGCGGAGGCGGCGAGCTGCCGGGGCAGGAGCGCCTCTGCGACGCACAGGGCCGCGGCGGTGCCCACGGCCTGGCCGACGCAGGCGCAGGTGGCCATCACGCGGGTGCTGGTGAAGGCCGCGTGGGTGGCGCTGATGTTGCGGCCGGCCATCATCAGGTTCGAGACGTTGCGGCTGTAGAACGCGCGCAGCGGCAGCGCGTAGACCTCGTCCGTGCGCACGACCGTGTTCGGCGGCAGGTCGGAGCGGTCGAAGCCGCCCGGCGGGTGGTCGTCCAGCGGCCAGCCGCCGATCGAGACGGCGTCTGGCCAGGTGCCGCGGACGAGGTCGGCCTGCGAGACGATCGTGTCGCCCACGAGCCGCCGGCTGCCGCGCTTGCCCGTCATCATCCCCACCCACTCGAGCGCCCAGTGGGCGCTGTCGGGGTGCTCGCCGCTGTTCTTCACGTAGTCCCAGACGCCGGTGACGATCGAGAGCAGCTCGAAGCGGATGCGCTCGTTCTCGCGGATCGTGTCGTGGTCGCCGCCCCACTCGATCCACCAGTAGCCGTACTCCCAGTTCTGCGGCGAGACGTCGCGGAAGCGCAGCTGTTCGCGCGTGATCCGGCGCGCCCAGGACGGCGGCGTGTAGGGCATCGGCGTCGCGTGCCGACGGGAGGTGAAGAGGATGCTGCTGCCGAGCGTCTCCTGGTCGGCCCGCTCGGGCGCGAGCGACTCGCCGAACTCCGCGCGCGCCTCGCGGCCCCGCCGCAGCTCGGCGCCGGCCTCGAGCCCGAGCCGGCTGTCGCCCGTGGCGTCGACGTAGAGCTTCGCCGCGACGCGGTAGAGGTGCTCGGTCTTGTCGCAGCGCGCGAGCACCCGCTCGATCCGGCCCTCGCGCGCCTGCGCCGAGTAGAGCGTCGTCTCGAGCAGCAGCGTGAGGTTCGGCTCGCTCACGAGCTTGTCGTAGAGCAGCAGGTCCCACAGCTCCCACGAGCGCTGCGGGTTGTTGGCGGCGTCGTCGAGGCGGAGCTCCTCGATCAGGCCGCCCTCGCGCCAGCCGGGACGGCCGGCGTGCGAGTTGGCCCCGACGACGTGCATCCTGACCTCGCTCGACGAGTTGCCGCCGAGCCGGGAGCGGTCCTGCACCAGCACGACGCGCGCGCCGTTGCGGGCCGCCGCCAGCGCGGCGCAGACGCCGGCCAGGCCGCCGCCGGCGACCAGCACGTCCGTCTCGAGGTCCACGAGCGTCATGTGCGGCTCGGCCTCGGCGCGGCGGCCCGGGTCGACCGGCACGACACGCTCCAGCTCGCGCCGCAGGCGGGGTCCGACGGCAGAGCGGGCGGCGGGCTCGTCGGCCCGCACGACGAGCGAGTAGCCTCCGAAGCCGAGACCGGCGAGCAGCTCGCGGCGGCGCATCGCGAAGACCGTATACCCGTGGCGCCTCCCGGGGTCAAACGGGCGCCCCCGCCGCCGGCGGCGCCGGCTACAATCGCCGCGCGACGAAACGGGGCTGGAGGAATCGATGAAGCGACGCGAGTTCATCCGCACGGGGGGCGGCGCCGCGCTGGCGCTCTCGGGCCTGCACCGCTTCGGCGAGGCCTTCGCGGACACGCGCACGCGCGTGGGGCTGATCGGCTCCGGCTGGTACGGCAAGAGCAGCCTGTTCCGGCTGCTGCAGGTGGCGCCGGTCGAGGTCGTCTCGCTGTGCGACGTCGACAGCGCGATGCTCGACGACGCCGCGTCCCAGGTGGCCGCGCGGCAGGCCTCGAAACGGCGGCCGCGCACCTACGGCGACTACCGCAAGATGCTCGCGGAGCGCGACCTCGACGCCGTGCTGGTGGCGACGCCCGACCACTGGCACGCGCTGACGGGGATCGAGGCGATGCGCTCGGGCGCCGACGTCTACCTCGAGAAGCCGGTGAGCGTCGACGTGGTCGAGGCGCAGGCGCTCCTCGCCGCCGCGCGCCGGCACGGGCGGGTGGTCCAGGTGAACACCCAGCGCAGGAGCACGCCGCACCTGGTCGAGGCGCGCGAGCAGGTCGTGCGCGCGGGGCTGCTCGGCCGCGTCGGGCTCGTGGAGATCTGCTCCTACTACCCGGGCGGCGGGGACCCGAACCCGCCGGAGCTGCCACCTCCCGCCAACCTCGACTGGGAGATGTGGACGGGCCCGGCGCCGCTGCGGCCCTACAACGCCGCCGTGCACCCGGTGGGCTGGCGCAGCTTCATGGAGTACGGCAACGGGATCCTGGGCGACATGTGCATCCACATGCTCGACATGGTGCGCTGGATGCTGGACCTCGGCATGCCGCGCCGCGTCGCGAGCTCGGGCCACCGGCTCTCTCCGGCGGCGCGCGTCGACATCACCGACGTCCAGACCGCGACGTTCGACTACGGGGACCTGCAGGTGGTCTGGACCCACCGCACCTTCGGCCCCCCGCCCGACCCGATGTACCCGTGGGGCGCGACGCTCTACGGCGACAGGGGCACGCTCAAGGCCAGCGTGATGCGCTACGACTTCGCCCCGCTCGGCGGCAGCGCGAAGGCCGTGCACCGCGACGTGGCCTACGAGCTCGACGCCTTCCCCGAGGACCGGACCGAGAAGGACCTCGAGCAGCACGTGGCCCCGGCCCTGCGCGCGCACCTCAAGGACTTCCTGGCCTGCACGAAGAGCCGGCAGCGGCCGGTGGCCGACATCGAGGAGGGCGCGCAGTCGACGATCGCCTGCCTGCTCGCGAACCTGTCGCTGCAGCTCGGGCGCACGCTCGAGTGGGACGCCGCCGCTGGCCGCGTGGTGGCGGACGACGAGGCGAACCGCCTGCTGCGCCGTCCCTACCGCGCGCCCTGGGTCCACCCGGAGGCATGACCCCCGTCTCGAGCCGCGCGCCACGCCTCGACGAGATCCTCGAGGACCGGGACCTCGGCCCGCTGCGCACGCAGGCGCCGGGGCCCGCCGGCCGCCTGCCGGTCGACGCCGGGCTGCTGCGCGACGCCCCGAGCGGGGACCTCTTCGGGATGACGCAGAACGCGGGCATGGGCTGGGACCCCGCCGAGGCCGCGCGCACGCCGTACCTCGTGCTGAGCACGCACGGCGGCCTGCGCGGCGAGGACGGCCGGCCGATCGCGCTCGGCTACCACACCGGCCACTGGGAGGTGGGCGCGCTCGTGCGTGCGGCGGCCGAGGCGATCCGCGCGGGCGGCGGCCTGCCCTTCGCGGCGTACTGCACGGACCCCTGCGACGGGCGCACGCAGGGCACGCCGGGGATGATGGACAGCCTGCCGTACCGCAACGACGCGGCGATCGTGATGCGGCGGCAGATCCGCTCGCTGCCGCGGCGGGCGGGCGTGCTCGGGGTCGCGACCTGCGACAAGGGCCTGCCGGCCACGCTGCTGGCCCTGGCCGGCTGCCCCGAGCTGCCGGCCGTGCTCGTGCCGGGCGGCGTGACGCTGCCCGCGACCGGCAGCGAGGACGCCGGCGCCGTGCAGTCGCTCGGGGCCCGCTTCGCGCACGGGCTCGTGACGCTCGACGAGGCGGCGGAGCTGGCCTGCCGCGCCTGCGGCTCGCCGGGCGGCGGCTGCCAGTTCCTCGGCACGGCCGCCACGGCACAGGTGGTGGGCGAGGCGCTCGGCCTCTCGCTCCCCCACAGCGCGCTCGCGCCTTCCGGCGAGCCGGTCTGGCTCGACACCGCCCGCCGCTCGGCGCTCGCCCTGCTGCGCCTGGCCGCTCTCGGGCTGCCGTCGCGGCGGGTGCTGACGGCGGAGGCGGTCGAGAACGCGATGCTGGCGCACGCGGCCTTTGGCGGCTCGACCAACCTCGTCCTGCACCTGCCGGCGATCGCCCACGCCGCAGGCCTGCGCGCGCCGGGCGTCGCCGACTGGCAGCGCGTCAACCGCGCGACGCCCCGGCTCGTCGACGCGCTGCCGAACGGCCCGCGCAACCACCCGACCGTGCGGGTGTTCCTCGCCGGCGGCGTGCCCGAGGTGCTGCTGCACCTGCGCCGGATGGGGCTGCTGCAGCGGCAGGCGCTCACGGTGACCGGCGAGACGCTCGACCAGGCGCTCGACTGGTGGGAGGCGAGCGAACGCCGGCGGGCGATGAAGCAGCGGCTGCGCGAGGCGGACGGCGTCGACCCCGACGAGGTGGTGATGGACGCGGACGCGGCGCGCCGGCGCGGGCTCGCGAGCACCACCGTGTTCCCGCTGGGGAACCTCGCGCCGCTCGGCTCCGTGGTCAAGGCGACCGCGATCGACCCCTCGGTCGTGGACGCCGACGACGTGTACCGCCGTCGCGGGCCGGTGCGGGTCTTCACGTCGGAGGCGGCGGCGGTCGCCGCGATCAAGGGACGCGCCGAGCCGCCCGTGCGACCGGGCGACGTGCTGGTGCTCGCCGGCCTGGGTCCCCTGGGCACGGGCATGGAAGAGACCTACCAGGTGACCTCGGCACTCAAGTTCCTGCCGTGGGGCAAGTCGGTCGCCGTCGTCACGGACGCGCGCTTCTCGGGTGTCTCGACCGGCGCCTGCATCGGCCACGTCAGCCCGGAGGCCCTCGCGGGCGGACCGCTCGGGCGGCTGCGCGACGGCGACGTGGTCGAGATCGTCATCGACCGGGTCCGGCAGGAGGGCCGCGTGGACCTGGTGGGGACGCCGGACGGCGCGCTCGACGCCGGCCAGGCGGCCGCGCTGCTGGCCGCGCGAGCGCCGCACCCGGGCCTGGCTCCCCGCCCCGACCTGCCGGCCGACACGCGGCTTTGGGCGGCGCTGCAGGACGCGAGCGGCGGGATCTGGGCCGGCTGCGTCTACGACACCGAGCGCATCGTGGCCCGCCTGTCGGCCCCGCGCGAGAAGGCATAGGGAGGCTGCAACATGTCCGATCTCGACCGGCGCGCGTTTCTGGCCAGCGTGGCGGGCGGCGTCGCCGCCGCGGCAACGGCGTCCCCCGGTTCCGCCGAGAGCGCCCCCGCGAAGGCGAAGGCGGCGCCCCCCGGCCTCGCCGAGCCCGCCCTGCGCCCGCTGCCGCTCGGCTCGATCCGGCCCGCCGGCTGGCTGCAGCGCCAGCTGCGCCTGCAGGCCGACGGCCTGACGGGCCACCTCGACGAGTTCTGGCCCGACGTGGCGCACAGCCAGTGGTTCGGCGGCACGGCCGAGGGCTGGGAACGGGCGCCCTACTGGCTCGACGGCGCCATCCCGCTCGCGTTCCTGCTCGACGACGCGCCGCTGCGGGCCCGCCTCGCCCGCCACGTGGACCACGTCGTCACGCACCAGCGCGCCGACGGCTGGTACGGGCCGTACCCCGAGGACGCGGTCGCGAAGCGCTACGACATGTGGGCGATCCTGCTCGCGAACAAGGCGCTCGTGCAGTACCACGAGGCGACCGGCGACGCGCGTGTCCTCGAGGCGGTGACGCGCAGCCTGCGCGCCCTGCTGGCGGGGCTCGACCGCACGCCGCTGTTCGACTGGGGGCGCTTCCGCTGGTACGAGGGCCTCGTCTCCGCCTACTACGTCTACGAGCGCACGCGCGAGCCGTGGCTGCTCGAGCTGGCGCGCAAGCTGCGCGCGCAGGGCGTCGACTTCGAGGCGCTCTACGCGACCGCCGACGTCACGGTGCCGACGCCGCGGCGCGGCCTGTGGAAGTGGACGAAGCACGTCGTGAACACGGCGATGGCGACGAAGGCCGCCGCCCTCTCGTGGCGGCTCGACCGGCGCGAGGGCGACCGCGCCTTCGCGCGGCGCATGATCGAGATCCTCGACCGCCACCACGGGCAGGTGACGGGCATGTTCTCGGGCGACGAGTGCCTGGCCGGCCGCAACCCGCTGCAGGGCACGGAGCTGTGCTCGGTCGTGGAGTTCATGTACTCGCTCGAGCAGCTCTGCTCGGTCTTCGGCGAGCCGTTCTTCGCCGATCGCCTCGAGCGCGTGGCGTACAACGCCCTGCCGGCGACGCTTGCGCCCGACCTGTGGTCGCACCAGTACGACCAGCAGGTGAACCAGGTCCAGTGCACGGCGAACCCGGAGCACCTCTTCACGACGAACGGGCCCGACTCGAACCTGTTCGGCCTCGAGCCGAACTTCGGCTGCTGCACGGCCAACATGCACCAGGGCTGGCCGAAGCTGGCCGCCCACCTGTGGATGAAGACGCCCGACGAGGGGCTCGCCGCCATCGCCTACGCGCCGAGCGTCGCCCGCTTCGCCTCGCGCGGCGTGCCGGTCACGGTCTCGCTCGAGACCGACTACCCGTTCCGCGAGACGCTCGGGATCGCCGAGGCGGCCGCGCGCTTCCCGCTGCTGCTGCGGGTGCCCGCGTGGGCCGAGGGCGCGAGCCTGCGGCTCGGGAGCGGAGGCGAGCTGCCGCTGCGGGCCGGGACCCTGCACCGCGTCGAGCGCGAGTGGCGCGGCGAGACGACGCTGGCGCTGCGCTTCCCGATGCGCGCGCGGACGATCGCCGGTCATGACGGCGCGGTCGCGGTCGAGCGCGGCCCGCTCGTCTACGCGCTCGCGCTCGGCGAGGAGTGGACGCGCGTCAACGCCGACAAGCCCGGCCGCGAGCTGCCCCACGGCGACTTCGAGGTGCGGCCGACGACGCCGTGGAACTACGGCCTGGTCATCGACCCGGCGAAGCCCGAGGCGGCGCTGCGCTTCGAGGAGCGGCCGGTCGGCGCTCGGCCGTTCTCGCCCGAGGGGGCCGGCATCGAGGCCCGCGCGACGGGCCGCCGCCTGCCGAAGTGGAAGCTCGCGCACGGCTGGGCGGGCGAGCACTCCCGCGAGGACCCGGCGTGGGCCCACGCGCCGGCGCCCGACGAGGCCGGGGCGCGCGAGGAGATCCGTCTCGTCCCCTACGGCTGCACGAACATCCGGATCACGGAGTTCCCGCGGCTCGACGACTAGCGATCGAGGTTCTGGGGGCTCGTCCTGCCGAGCACGCGGTCGGCGACCGTGGGGTAGAACTGCCGCATGCACTCGGGGCACATGCCGTGGGTGAACTCGGCCTCGGAGTGCGCGCGGATGTAGGCCTCGATCTGCTGCCAGGAGCCCTCGTCGTGGCGGATCCGCTTGCAGTTCGCGCAGATCGGCAGCAGGCCGCGCAACGCCTTGACGTTCGCCACCGCCTCCTGCACCTTGCGCGACAGCTCGGCCGCCTGCAGCCGCAGGCTGCGCACGCGCAGCCAGTACGCGCCCCAGACGAGCCCCAGCCCCGCCAGCACCAGGCCGGCGAGCCAGGCGCGCGTCTGGTAGAAGTGCGGCCGCAGGCGCAGCGCCACCGTGGCCTCGTCCGGGTTCCACGGACCCAGGCCCTGCGCCGCCGTCACCCGGAAGCGGTAGGACCCGGGCGGGATGTTGGTGTAGCGCGCGACGCGCCGCCCTCCCGCCTCCACCCAGTCCGGGTCGAAACCGTCGAGGCGGTAGCGGAAGCGGATCGCCTCCGGCGCCCGGAAGCTCAGACCCGCGTACCCGATGGCGATCCCGCCGCGACCGGGCTCCGCCACGACCTCCCCCCGCAGCGGGAGCGACTGCCCATCGACGACCACCGAGGCGACGGCCACCGGCGGCGCCGTCGTCGGCGCGGCGATCCGGCTCGGGTCCGCCACGACCACGCCGCGCAGGGTCGGGAACCACAGCCGGCCGTCCCTGGCCTTCCAGCCCGCGGGCGAGAGCAGGCCCTGGCACTCGGCCGTCTGCATCCCGTCCTCGACCCCGAGCCGCAGCCCGGGCAGGCTGGCGAGGCGACCGGCGTCGAGGTCGTCGAGGTCGCGACGGGCCACGACGCCGATGCCGCGCGGCGTGCTCAGGAACAGCCGGCCCGCGTCGTCTTCCAGGATGCTGTAGACGGTGTCGTCGAGCAGGCCCTGACGACGGCCGTAACAGCGGGGGGGCTGCCCCCCGCGCAACCGGCACAGGCCCGCGTCGCGGGTGGCGACCCACAGGCTGCCGCCCGCGTCCTCGTGCAGGGCGTAGGCGACCCCGAGGTTCGCGCCCCGGGCGTGGACCTCGACCGCCGAGAAGCGGCCGTGCTCGTGACGCAGCAGGCCGTTCGGCGTCGCGAACCAGAGCACACCCGCCGAGTCCTGGAGCGCGTCGTAGATGACGTAGCGCCCGAGGGAGTTCGCGAACGGGAAGTGCTCGCGTCGCCCGCCTTGCAGCCGGTAGAGACCCGCCCCCAGTGTGCCGATCCAGAGCGCGCCTTCGCGGTCGCGCAGGATGGCCGACGGCACGGTTTGCACCGAAGAGGCCGCGTCGAGAACGCCGAGGCGCCCGTCGCGGAAGACGTTCAGCCGCGCCGCGTGGGTCGCAATGATGACGCCGTAGCGAGGATCCTCGCCGAGCGCCGACACCGCCTCGTTGAGGAGGCCGTCCTTCTGCGTGAAGGTGGTGAAGCGGCCGTCGCGCCAGCGCGACAGGCCGCGCGTGGTGCCGATCCAGAGGCTGCCGTCGCTCGACTGGAAGACGCAGGTCGCGTCGTCGGCGGCGAGCCCGTCGCGGCGGGAGTAGCCGGTGAGCGTGCCGTCGCGAAGGCGCACGATCCCCGCGCCACGCAGGCCGACCCACAGGTTGCCCTCGCGATCCTCGAACAGCGAGGCGACGGCGCCGCCCGGCAGGCCGTCCGCGGCGGAGAAGGCGTCGATCCGGCCCTCGCTCCAGCGGTTGAGACCGCCCACGGTCCCGACCCAGACGTTGCCATCCCTGTCCTCGACGAGCGCGGTCACGGAGTTGGCCAGGAGGCCATCCTTCGTCGTGAGCCGTCGGCCGCGCCCACCTTCGAAGCGGTCGAGCCCGGCCGACGTCCCGACCCACAGGACGCCGCGACGATCCACCAGCAGGCAGACGGCCTCGGCCGCCCCGAGGTCCGGCTTGACGGGCGAGGCGCGCCCGTCGCGGACCAGCCAGGGGCCGGTGGACGTGGCCACGTAGACGGCTCCCTTGCCGTCGCCAGCGACGCCGAACAAGGACTCGTTTTCGAGGCCCTCGGCCTTCCGCGTCCACGAGACGCGGCCCCGGTCCAGGCGCGCGAGACCGGACCAGTCGGCGATCCAGAGGACGCCCGAGCCGTCCCTGTAGAACCCGTTGCCGCTGGCATCGGCGAGGCCCGGCTCGAGGTCGTTGCCGAGGGTCTCGAAGACGCCGTCGCGCAGGTGCGCGATGCCCCGGCCGTCCGTCCCGATCCACAGGGAGCCGTCGGGCGCGGCGAGCAACGCCTGAACACGCCGGCCCAGCAGGCCCGGGGAGTTGTCCGGGTCGAACGCGGTGAAGCTGGCGCCGTCGAAGCGCGCGAGGCCCGCGTGCGTGCCGAACCAGAGGTAGCCGTCGCGCGTCTGCGCGATCGAGAGCACGGAGGCCTGGGGCAGCCCGTCGACCGTCGTCCAACTGTCGCGGCTGTACTGGCCGATGGACCGGGCGGGGTCGAGGGCGGAGGCGGGCGCGGCCGACACCGCGAGCGCGAGCCACGCGACGACGGCCGCGGCCCGAGGGCCGCGCGGGGCGTCGTGCCGTTCGATCGGTCCGTCCGTAGCGCACCGAGGCAAAGCGCCTACAGTCTAGCCTCGACGGCTAGCTTCCGGATGGGCCCTCGCCCCCGGATCCCTGCGAACCGAGCACGCGGTCGGCGACCGCGGGGTAGAGCTGCCGCACGCACTCGGGGCACATGCCGTGGGTGAACTCGGCCTCGGAGTGCGCGCGGATGTAGGTCTCGATCTGCTGCCACGAGCCCTCGTCGCGGCGGATCCGCTTGCAGTTCGCGCAGATCGGCAGCAGCCCGCGCAGCGCCTTGACGTTCGCCACCGCCTCCTGCACCTTGCGCGACAGCTCGTCCGCCTGCCGCCGCAGGGCGCGCACGCGCAGATGGTAGGCGCCCCAGGCAAGCCCCAGCCCCGCCAGCACCAGGCCGGCGAGCCAGGTGCGGGTCTGGTAGAAGTGCGGCCGCAGGCGCAGCGCGACCGTGGCCTCCACCGGGTTCCACGGGCCCAGGCCCTGGGCCGCCGTCACCCGGAAGCGGTAGGACCCGGGCGGGATGTTGGTGTAGCGCGCGACGCGCCGCCCGCCCGCCTCGACCCAGTCCGGGTCGAAACCGTCGAGGCGGTAACGGAAGCGGATCGACTCCGGCGCCCGGAAGCTCAGCCCCGCGTAGCCGATCGCGATCCCGCCGCGACCGGGCTCCGCCGCGACCGGGGCCTCGGAGGCGAAGGGCCGGTCGTCGACGGTCACGGACGCGATGAGCACCGGCGGCGGCGACGGCAGGCCGCCGATCCGGCGCGGGTCGACGACCACCGCGCCCCGGACCGTCGCGAACCACAGCCGGCCGTCCGTGGCCTTCCAGCCGGACGGCGAGCGCTGGCCCTGGCACTCGGCCGTCTGCATCCCGTCCTCGACCCCGAGCGCCAGCCCCCGCAGGCGCGGCAGGCGGCCGGCGTCGAAGGCGTCGATGTCGGCCCGCGCCACGACCGCGATCCCGTGCGGCGTGCCGAGGAACAGCCGCCCGGCGTCGTCCTCGAGCACCTGGAAGACGGTGTCGTCGAGCAGGCCCTGCGCGCGCCCGTAGCAGCGCACGGCCTGCCCCCCGCGCAGGCGGCACACGCCCTGGTCCCGCGTGGCGACCCACAGGCTGCCGGCCGGGTCCTCGTGCAGAGCGTGGGTCACCCCGAGGTTCTCGCCGGTGCGGGCGACCTCGACCGCCGAGAAGCGTCCGCGCTCATGCCGGAGAAGACCGTTCGGCGTCGCGAACCAGAGCCTTCCGGCCGCGTCCTCGAGGACGGCGTAGCTGACGGAGCGCCCCCCGGTGCCCGTGAACGGGAAGTGCTCCGACCCGCCGTCCTTGACGCGGTACAGCCCCGCGCCGGCCGTGCCGACCCACAGCGCGCCCTCGCGGTCGCTCTTCATCGCCGAGGGGATCGTGCTCTGGATGGCGAGGCCCGGCAGGACGCCGATGCGTCCGTCCCGGAAGACGTTCAGCCGCTTGGCGAACGTCGCGATCAGCACGCCGCGCCGCGGGTCTTCGCCCAGGCCGTTCACCGAGTCGTTCAACAGCCCGTCACGGCGCGTGAAGGTGGTGAAGCGGCCCTGGTGCCAGCGCGTGAGCCCGCGCGTGGTGCCGAACCACAGGCTGCCGTCGCGGGACTGCAGGATGCAGGTGACGTTGTCCTCGGCGAGGCCCTGCCGGCGGGTATAGGTCGTGACCTCGCCGTCGCGAAAGCGCACGAGGCCGGCGCCGTGCATCCCGACCCAGAGGTTGCCCTCCCGGTCCTCGAGCAGCGAGGCGACGGCGCTGCCGGGCAGGCCGTCCGCGGTGCCAAAGGCCTCGAGCCGGCCGTTGCTCCAGCGGTTGAGCCCGCCCTCGCTGCCGATCCACACCGAGCCGTCGCGGTCCTCGACCAGCGCGGTCACGAAGTCGGCGAGCAGGCCGTCGCGGGTGGTGAAGCGCCGGCGGCGGGCGCCCTCGATGCGGTCGAGCCCGGAGGCCGTGCCGACCCAGAGCACGCCGCGGCGGTCGATCAGCAGGCTCTGGGGCTCGAGGATGCCGAGCTCCGGTCGCAGGCGCGAGACGCTACCCGCCCGGATCTCGGCGAGGCCGAGGCCTGCCGCGGCGACCACCTGGCCCCGGCCGTCGCCGGCGACGGCGAAGACGGCGTCGTGCGGCAGGCCGTCGGCCGTCCGGAACCAGGAGCTGCGGCCCCCGAGGAAGCGCGCCACCCCGTTCCAGGTGGCGACCCACAACGCGCCCGCCTCGTCGACGTAGAGGTCGTTTCCGCTCTCTCCCTCGAAGCCCAGGTCCCGGCCCAGCGTCTCGAAGCGCCCGTCACGGTAGCGCGTGATGCCCTTGCCGTTCGTGCCGATCCACAGCGAGCCGTCGGGCGCGCCGAGCAGCGACTGCACGTGCCGGCCCTGGAGGCCGGGTGTGACGGAGGGATCGAAGACCGTGAACTCGTGGCCGTCGAAGCGCGCGAGGCCCGCCGTGGTGCCGATCCAGAGGTGACCGTCGCGCGTCTGGGCGAGCGCGAGCACGGAGGCCTGGGGCAGCCCCTGCACCGTCGTCCAGCCGTCCCGGCTGTACTGGCCGATGGCCTTGGCGGGGTCGAGGGCCGCGGCGGGCGCGGCGAGCAGCAGGAGCGCGGGAACGACCGCGCGTGCCAGGCGGGCCGGCACGCCTGCGGCCGGAACCTCGGACCCGGCCGCCCGCCGTTCAGCCGCCACGCTGGCCTCCCGGAGGGACGTTCTCTCGCTTCCGGCACGCGGTCAAGATGCAGAGGGTCTATAATCCCGGTCAACGTCATCCGCGGAAAAGGGATCGGGTCCTCCGTGCAGTGCGGGGGTTTGTGCCCGGGAGGTTTGCCTCCGGGGGAGGGTGGAATGGTGCGCAAGACGACGCTGCTGGCATTGAGTCTGTGGGTGGTGGGGGCTTCCTGCGGCTGGGCGCAGGGCACGAAGCTCGCGCTGCTGATCCCGAACCTCTACGGCCCCAAGGGGCTGACCGTGGGCAGCGAGGCCACGCTGCCGGACGGGAGCACCCACTCGGGGCACTTCAACAGCGCCTTCCAGAGCGAGTTCACGCAGTTCAACATCGCTCTCGCCAGCCAGGTCGCGGCGATCCCGCTGCCGTCACCGGCCTCGGGCTTCACCTACTCGTTCGACAGCTCGCTCGGCGTCTTCAAGCGCTCGACCGAGAGCTTCGGGCCGATCCTCGCCGAGCGCCCCGAGACGCTCGGCAAGCGCAAGTTCAGCTTCGGCCTCAGCTACCAGAGCTTCCGGTTCGACAGCATCGAGGGGGTCGACCTCGGCGCCGTGCCGGCGGTGTTCACGCACGACGACTTCCAGCTCGGGGGCGGCCGCTCCGACGTCGTGACGACGATCAACACGCTCGACGTGAGCGTCGACCAGACAGTCGCGTTCCTCTCCTACGGGCTCGCGAGCCGGGTCGACCTCTCGCTGGCGGTGCCGCTCGTGAGCGTCCGGCTGGCCGCCCGCTCGGCGGCGACGATCGAGCGCATCGGGACCACGAACCAGGCGATCCACTTCTACGGCGCGGGCGGGGGCGACTACGGCAGCTCGACCGTCTACGCGCCGCCCGCCGGCCACGCGAGCGGGATCGGCGACGTCGTGGTGCGGCTCAAGGGCAACCCTCTGCTCAACGACACGGTGGGCCTCGCGGTCGGCCTCGACGCGCGCCTGCCGACGGGCGACGAGCAGAACCTCCTCGGCAGCGGCGCCGCGGGCATCAAGCCCTTCGCGGCCGTCTCGCTCTCGCTCGGCCGCTTCTCGCCGCACGCGAACGTGGCCTTCCAGTGGAACGGCAAGAGCGTGCTGGCCGGCGACGTCGCGAGCGGGCGCAAGGAGGACATGCCGGACCAGTTCACCTACGCGCTGGGCGCCGACATCGCCGCCGGCAAGCGGCTGACGCTGGCGTTCGAGTTCCTCGGCACCCGCGTCGTCGACTCGCCGCGCCTGGTGCGCCAGACGTTCACGGCCGCCAACGGCGCGACGTTCCCGCAGATCGGCTTCGTCACGCAGTCGTACAACCTCGCGAGCGGCGCGGCGGGCGCCAAGATCAACCTGTTCCGCCAGCTGCTGCTCGACGTCAACGTGCTGTTCAAGCTCAACGACGCGGGGCTGCGCGACAAGGTGACGCCGCTCGTCGGCATCGAGTACGCCTTCTAGCCGCGGTGGCGG
>JBGASI010000227.1:0-7398 GCA_044229815.1 Vicinamibacteria bacterium
GCAGGCGTTCGTCGACCGGCTCGAGGCGCGCGTGCTCGGAGGCCGGCTCTCGGCGAGCGGCAGCCTGCCGCTCGCGAGGCTCGCCGGCGGGCGCGCGGCGTCGCGGCACTTCGAGGCGCAGGACCTCGACCTCTCGCGCCTGGCCGTCGAGGGGGCGGCGCAGCGGCTGCCCGACTCGCCCGCGTTCTACGTCTCGCTGGCGGGCGACCTGGTCGCGCGCGCGCCGGCGCTCGACGCCCTCCGGGCGGACGGGCGGATCACGCGGCTCGACTCGATCTCGCCCGAGGGCACGATCGGCCTCCTGGCGCCGGCGGCCTGGCACCTCGCCGAGGGCCGCTTCGTGCAGGAGCCGCTGCGGTTGTCCGGCTCGCTGGGCACGCTCGAGGCGCGCGCCGAGGCGAGCTTCCTGGGCGAGCCCTCGGGCTTCGCCGTGTTCTCGGGGCCCTTCGACCTGCGGATCCTCAGCCCGTTCGTGCCGGACACGACGATCGCCGGGCCGGCGCAGGTCGACCTGACGGCGCGCTGGGACGCGGCGGGCGCCCGGGTCGAGGGCGAGCTGTCCGTCGAGAACGCCCGGCTGACGCTCGAGCAACTCGCGTTCACGGCCTCGCAGCTGACGGGCCGGGTGCGCTTCCTGGGCGAGCGCGCGACGGTCGAGGCGACGGCGGCCGCGGGCGACGGGCGCCTGGTCGCGAGCGGAGCGATGCGCTTCGGCCCCGCGCTGCTGGGGCCCGCGCAGATCACGATCGAGGCCCAGCGCGTCCCGATCAGCTACCCCGAGGGCTTCCGCGGCCGCGCGAGCGGCACGCTCCACTTGAAGGGCGACGCCGGCCGCTACGACGTGACGGGCGAGATCGCGGTGTCGCAGGCGTACTACACGGCCGAGTTCGACGCGCGCCGGCAGTCGCTGGACCGGCTCGACTACCAGCTGGCGGCCCTGAGCGGTCGCGGTTCCGTCACCGACAGCCTGCCGCTCGCGATCAGCGTGCGCTTCGTCGACCCGCTGCGCATCCGCAACAGCCAGGCGCAGCTCGAGATCGCCGGCACCCTCGCGGTCGGCGGCACGCTCGCGCAGCCGGTCACCACGGGGCAGGTGAGCCTGCTCGAGGGCGGCGAGCTGACCGTGCGCCGCGCGCGCATCCGCGCCCAGGACGGGCGCGTGGAGTTGAACGGCTACCCCGCCGGCGTGCCCCAGGTCGATTTCTCCGGCCTCACGCACGTCGGCGGCGTCACGATGCGGGTCGAGGCGCAGGGCTCGCTCGAGGACTTGCAGCTCGACATCAGCTCGCCGAACCGCCCCGACCTCTCGCAGGCCGACCTCGTCTCGCTGCTGCTCACCGGGCGCACCGCCCAGGGGGCGGCCGCGGAGAGCGGTGCGATCGTCGCCGAGGAACTCGCCTCCGCGCTCGGCGGCGTGCTGCAGAAGGGCGTCGGCGAGACGTTCCTGATCGACGTGTCGAGCGAGCAGTCGCTGCTGCTCGACCAGTCCGACCCCACTCAGCGCTTCAACGTGGGCACGCGGCTGGGGCAGAACCTCTCGGTCCTCTACTCGACGCGCCTCGACGGCACCGAGCAGCGCTGGGTGCTCGAGTGGAACCCGCGCGGCGGCCGGCTGCGGTTCCGGGCCATCGACGACCGGCAGGAAGGGCTCGCGGTCGAGGCGAGCGACCGCGTCAGCTTCAACCTGTTCCGCCGCCGGGGCCGGGTCGAGGCGCGGGCCACGGAGCAGCAGAAGCTGAGCGCGCTGCGCTTCGAGGGCGCTCTGCCGCTGCCCGAGCCGGTGCTGCGCGCGGCAGCCGGGCTCAAGACCGGGCGCCGCTACGACCCGCTGCGCCTCGCGCAGGCGGCCGACAGGGTGCGCGACCGGCTCGTCGACGAGGGCTGGCGCGGCGCGTCCGTCGACGCCATCACGCAGGCGAAGGGCGGAAACCAGGTCGAGCTGCTGCTCAGGCTCGAGCCGGGGCCGAAGATCGCGCTCGCGTGGAGCGGCGACGACCCGGTCGAGAAGATCCGGAAGGAAGCGACGAAGGCCTGGCCGCCGTACGCCTCGCCCGAGGTGGCGGCCGCCGCGGTGGCGCGCGCGGCGCGCGTCGCGCTGCAGGCCAGGGGCTTCTACGGCGCGACGGTCGCGCACGAGGTCCGGCAGTCCGAGGGACGGGCCGAGGTCCTGCTCTCGGTGCAGGGCGGCACGAAGGGCCGGGCGGTCGCGGTCGAGTTCTCCGGCAACCGCGCGCTCGGCGACGAACAGCTCCTGGCCACGCTGCCCAAGCCCGGCTCGCGCGCGTTCTTCGAGCAGCTCGATCGCGGCTCGCGACTGACCGCGGAGACGCGGGTGGCCTACGCCGCCGCGGGCTACCTGCGCGCGCGGGTCGGTCCGGCACGCACGCGCTTCGACCCGGCCACCGGCCGGCTCACGGTGTCCATTCCCGTACGCGAGCGCGCGAGGTCCCTCGTCTCGGCGATCGCCCTCCCGCAGGAGCTCGTGGACGCCGCGGGCGCCGCGCCGAAGCTGCGCTTGCGGCAGGGCGCACCGTTCGACGTGGAGGCCTACCTGGCCGACCGCGACGCGATCGCGGCCTGGTACCGGCGCGAGGGCTGGATGGAGGCGCGGGTGCGCGGCGTTCTCGACCCACGGGGCGGCGACGTGGCGCTGCGCTTCGCGGCCGAGACGGGCGCGCGGCGGCGACTGCGCGACGTGCGCATCGCGAGCGCCGGCCGCGCGCGCGAATCGCTGATCCGCCGGGCGCTGGAGGTCGAGCGGGGCGAGATCCTCCGCCCGCAGGGCCTGGCCGACACGCGGGCCCGGCTGGCGGAGACAAACGTGTTCTCGAGCGTGGACGTGCGGCCGGTCCCTGTCGAGGACGACGACGCCCTCGCGGACCTGGTCGTGAGCTACGTCGAGCGCCCCGACGTCGAGCTCGAGTACGGCCTGCGCTACGACGCCTCGGGCGCCGGTTCGCCGGGCGGGGCGGCCTCCGGCCCGAGCCAGGGCCGTTTCCAGCTCGCCGCGGCGCTCGAGCTCTCGAACCCGTTCGGCCTCGGCTGGCGGCTGCGGGGGTACACGCTGCAGACGCGCTCGCGCCAGAACTACTCGATCGGGCTCGAGTCGGCGACGCTGTTCGGCCGGCGGGTGCGGACGCAGCTGGTGGCGTTCGACCAGGCCGAGAACGAGAGCCTGATCGCGGCGTCGTTCGCCAGCAAGGTCCGCGGCTTCGGCCTGCAGCAGTCACGCACGCTGCTGCGCGACGCGGGCCCGCGTCGCCCCCACTGGCTGCGCTTGCAGTGGGGCTACACGAACAAGGACATCCAGTACAGCGAGTACCTGGGCAGCCCGGTGCTGCTCGCCGGCAACCGCGCGTTCCTGAGCCTGTCCGCGATCGGCGACGAGCGCGACTCGCTGGCCGACCCGCGCCGGGGCGTCTTCTGGACCGCGACGAGCGAGCTGTCGCGCCGCTTCCTCGGCTCGGACGTCGACTACGTGCGGCTCTACGGACAGCTGTTCGCCTACCTGCCGCTGCCCGGGGGGCTCGTGTGGGCCCAGGGCTACCGGGCGGGTGTCGTGCCGGGCGACGACCCGTTCCTCCTGCTCGAGAACCGCCTCCAGGCCGGCGGGCCGACAACGGTCCGCGGCTTCCGGCAGAACGGCCTCGGCCCGCAGTTCGACGAGAACGAGGGCTTCGGCGGCCAGGGCGTGCTCGTCCTCAACCAGGAGCTGCGCTTCCCGATCTGGGCGCAGGTGAAGGGCGGCGTCTTCTGGGACACCGGCAACGCTTGGCTGCTGGCGAACGAGTTCTCGCTGCGCGACCTGCGCCACAGCGTGGGCGCGGGCCTGCGCGTCATGTTCCCCTTCGGCCCGGTGCGCGTCGAGTACGCCTTCATCCTCAACCGCCGCGAGGGCGAGCCGCGGGGCCGCTTCGTCTTCGGCCTCGGGCACGCGTTCTAAGCGGGCGGGGACTCCCCCGCGGGCGCGTCAGTAGCGCTGGCGCAGGTAGTCGGCGCCGAAGGTGAGCGTCTCGCGCCAGGCGGCGGCGATGTCCTCGCTCCACTGCGGGTCGTGGCTGCGGGCCGTCTCCACGAGGCACTGGAGCCACAGGTCGTACAGCTCGGGCCGGATGTCGAGGTCGCGACGGCTGTGGCGCTCGGCCAGGCGCGGCAGGTCGCCGCGGGCGAGGCTGCCCTCCTCGCCCTGCACCGCGACGGCGACGACGTACAGCGAGTCCTCGAGCACGCGGGCCTGGCCCTTCATGTCGACACCGCGGAACTTCTCGCGAACCTCCGGGGACGAGCCGGTGAAGCGGTCGTAGAACGCAGCCAGGAATCCCGGCGCCCCGAGGCAGCGCTTCAGGCTGGCCAGGAACAGCTCAGTGGCGGGTGCGAGCACGGGAACATTCTAGTGCAGGCGGGTCAGGGACGGGGGGTCCCCTCCGCCTCGGCCTGCGCCTTCAGGGCGTCGGCCTGGGCCCTCATGGCGTCGGCGGCACGCCGCATCTCGTCGGCGGCCTGACGCATCGCGTCACGGGCCAGTTCCGCTGCGCGGCGCGCCTGCTGCGCGGCGCCGCGCGTGAGCCGGGCGACCTCCTCGGGCTTCGGCGTCGCGGCGCGCGCCTCGTGAGCGATGCGGGTGGACAGCTCGCGGATCTCGCGCAGCTCGGACTCGGTGGGGCGCGCCCGCTCCGCGAGCGCGCGCGCCTTGTCGCCGAGGGCCCGCAGCTCCGCATCCGACGGGCGCAGGTCCTTCGTCTCCGTGGCCAGCTTCTGCAGCTCGGCGTCCGCAGGGGCGAGCCGCGAGGCGAGGGCCTCGAGCTCGGCCTCGACCTGCCGCAGCTCGGCGTCGTGGCCGGAGGCGCGCGCATCGATCTGCCGCGTCAGTTCCTCGAGCCGGCGCTCCGCCTCGTCCGCCCCAGCCCGCGGCGTCGGCGTGGCAGGCGACCGCGCCGGGGCGGCCGGGCGCGGGGGCGCCGCGGCCTGCGCCGACCTGGCCGGCTCGGGCTGGCCGGGCGCCGGCGGACGCACGGAGGGCGGGGCGGGCGCCTGTGGAGTGGACGGCGACGACACGGCGCTGCCGGACACGACCGGCGTCACGAGGCTGGTCGCGAGCACCGCGCAGGCGGCCAGGGGAAGCAGGGAGCGGCGGGGGCTCTCGAGGGCTCGAAGCGGGTCCATCAGTCTCTCCACGCGATGGCCGAGGCGGCTGCGGGCGCTGAGCGCGCCGGCCGCCCCGGCAGGAACGGGGGGTGGCCCGCCGAGCGTCCAGGAGGCGACGTCGACGAGCGAGCGGGCCAGCCCGAGCGGACGGGCAGAGGCCGAGACGGCGAGGTCGTCGCTGAGGCACTCGGCCAGGTCCTGCAGCCGCAGGCGCGCCCAGACGTTGAGCGGCTGCAGCGGCGCGGCGCACTCGACGAGGCGCGCCACGAGGATCCACGCGGGATCGCGCCGCGCGAGGTGCGCGATCTCGTGCGCGCACAGCGCGACCTGCTCGTCGGGGCCGAGCTCCGACACCGTCCTGGGCGGCAGGCAGACCTCCGGGCGGACGACGCCCGTCGCGAGCGGCACCGCGAGCCGCGGGGCAGCGCTCAGGCGAAGGCGGCTCCGCAGGCCGAGGGCGCGTGCCACGGCCTCGGCCTCAGGCAGCAGCCCGCCGTCGAGAATCGGCCTGCGGCCGATCAGCATGCGACCCAGCCGCCGCGCGGCCACGGCCAGCCGCGCGAGGAGGAGCGCCGAGAGCAGGGCCCACGATCCGGCCAGCGGGAGCGGCCAGCTGGCCAGGGGCCCGCGCCCCGCAGCCGACTGCCTGGCCGGTTCCAGGGACCGCTCGAGGCCGTCGCTCAGCCACCCGGGGCCCAGCGGGGCGACCACGGCTCGCGCCTGCCAGCGGGGCGACGCGACGCCCGGCGCCAGGGGCGAGGCGGCGGACGGCTCGCGCGGGCCGCGAGCTGCGGACGCGAACGGGGCGCGGGCCGGCTCGCCGCCGGGCACGCGGAGGGCGCCACCGAGGGGTTGCAGGCCGAGGCCGAGTTGCAGGCCGGCCGTGACGAAGCCGCCCAGCAGCGCCGCGCGCAGGACGGCTTCCTGCAGGGCGAGCCGCCGCTCGCGCAGCGCGAAGCGCACGAGGACGGCGGCGCCCAGCAGCAGCGAGCTGTGGAGGAGGTAGGTCAGGAGCGCGCGGCCGAGGCTCTCCACTAGTCGATACTCCGCCGGCGAGCGCGGGGCGGGCGCGCCGGTTCAGGCCCCGCGTCGAGCACCGCGCGCCGCAGCTCGGCGAGCTCCTCGGCGTCGATCTCGTTCTGCGAGACGAGGTGGGCGACGAGCGCCTTCGGGTCGCCCCCGAAGAGCCGCTCGACCAGCTCGCCCACCATCGAGCGCCGGACCTGGTCCTCGCTCACCGTCGGGCGGTAGACGAACTGCCGGCCCTCGGCCCGGTGCGCGACGACCCCCTTGTCCTCCATCTTGCGCAGCATCGTGGCGATCGTGGTGATCGCCAGCCCGCGCTCGTCGCGCAGCGCCTCGTGCACGTGGGCGGTGGTCGCCTCGCCGCGGCCCCAGAGCACCGCCATGATCGCGTGCTGCAGGTCGCCCAGGGTCTGCCGCGGCATCCTCGCCTCCTTGGAGCCCGTGCTTCAACTACCAAGGTAGAACTACCCAGGTAGTTTGTCAAGATCCCACCCTGCAGGAGGAGACGAACGGAAGCCGGCAAAGGTTTGCGCCTACTCGCCTCGCGAGCACGCCGGCTCGAGCGGCAGCCACTCGAGCGCCGGCTCGCCGATCGGCGCGCCGGGCGGGACCGCGGGCCGCGGCGACGGCCGGGCGGGCGCCAGCGGCCGCTCGAGGAAACGCCGGATCTCGGCCCCGAGCGCCGCCGCATGGGCCGCGCTCGACTCGTCGGGAAGGGCGGCCGCACGCGCCAGCTCCTTCGCGATGCGGGCCAGGCGGTGGGCGGCCAGGGCGCGCGCCTCGGGCAGGCGCCCCTCGCCGGCCAGGCGCACGAGGTGCTGCACCACGAGCCCCTGGACGGCGCGAGCGATCAGCGCCTCGTAGCCGCCGCGGGCGGCGGGCGCGAAGGTCGCGGCGGCGAGCTGACCGATCACCTCGTCGAGGCCGGGCAGCGCGGGGTCGAGGGCGTGCTGCTCGACGAGGCGCGCCGCGCGCTCGGGGTCGAGCAGCGCGCCGAGCGTGAGTTCCGCGGCGACGAGCGCCGGGCTCAGCGCGTCGAAGGTGCTCCCCGTGTACCGCGGGAACAGCTCGCGGTGGGGGCCGTAGCCGTCCGGCCGCGGCGGCAGGCGCCCGAGGAGACCGGCCGGGAGGCGCAGCTCGGCGGGCCGCAGCGTCGCGAGCAGAGCAAGCAGCGCGTCACGCTGGCGCGCGGCGCCGACCGGCCGCGTCGGCACGCGGCCGTCGCCG
>JBGASI010000228.1:0-7395 GCA_044229815.1 Vicinamibacteria bacterium
GCCCGCGTCGCCCGCCAGGCGCGCGGCGAGCAGGCCCTTCTCGGCGAAGCGGCCGGCCTCGTCGCTGCGGCGCGCCTGCCAGGCGGTCTCGGCGGCCAGCAGCAGCGCGGAGGCCGCCGCCGCCGCCCGCCCGAGCCGCTCGTAGACGACGACCGCGGCCTGCGTCTCGCGCAGCGCCGTCTCGGCGTCCCCGCTCATCCGGTAGGCGCGGGCCAGCAGCAGGCGGGCCTCGGCCTCCACGGCGCGCTCGCCCTCCCACTCGTCGTCGAGGAACGACAGCGCCATCTTCGCCGAGCGCGACGCCTCCTCGGCGCTGAAGGCGTCGAGCGACGAGGCGGCGAGGCGCAGCCCGTACTCGACCGTCTTCTCGGGCACGTCGCCGTGGAAGAAGTGGTGGACGAGCTGCGGCAGCACGCGCTCGAGCCGGCCGGAGTGGCGCGACTCGATCAGCTCCGCGCAGCGGCGGTGCAACGAGCGGCGCTTGCGTGGGGACAGCGAGCCGTAGAGCACGTCGCGCACGACGCCGCTGGCGAAGGCCAGCACGTCGCCGCGGGCCTCGCGCTGCTCCTCGAGGTAGCCCTCGACCAGCAGGCGGTCGAGCGCGTCGTCGACGTCGCCCTCGGACAGCGACTCGAGGTCGCGCGCGTCGAAGCTGCGGCCCAGCACCGAGGCCATGGCCAGCAGCTGCCGCAGCTCGTCGGGCAGCCGCTGGATCCGCGCCTCGACCGCCTCCTGGATCGTCGCGGGCATGGCCCCGGCCGTCAGCGCGGCCTCGCCCGAGAGGCTCCACTGCCCCGTCGCGTCCGCGGCGATCGCCCCCGAGCCGAGCAGCGAGCGCACCAGCTCCTTCGTGAAGAAGGGATTGCCCTCCGTCCCCTCGTACAGCCGCTGCGCGAGACCGTCCGTCAGGCCGGAGCCGCCGACGAGCGTCTCCACGAACGCGCGGTGCTCGGCCGGGGTCAGCGGGGACAGCGCGAGCGCGGCGAAGCGCCGGTCGCCGCGGAAGCCGTCGAGCAGCTTCAGCAGCGGGTGGCGCTTGTCGACCTCGCTCGTGCGGTAGCTGCCGAGGACCAGCGTGGGCGTCGCGCCGAGCCGCCGCACCACGTACTGCAGCGCGTCGAGCGAGACCTCGGCCGCGTGCAGGTCCTCCATCACCAGCACCAGCGGCTTGCCGCCGGCGATCCGGGTCAGCGTGCGCGCCAGCAGCTCGAAGACCTGCGTCTGGTTCTCGGCCGGCGACGCCGTCGCGCGCGCCACGGAGGCGCTGGTGCCGGCCGCCTCGCGGATCTCCGGGATCTCGTGCAGCATCGGGAACAGCGTCAGCAGGTCGGGCGCGAGGTCGGAGAAGTCCACCGCCGCGGAGCTGCCGCCGTCCTTGTAGCGGAAGTACTCCTGGATCGCGTCGCAGAAGCCCTGGTAGGCGAAGGAGCGGTCGCGCTCGACCGAGCGGCCGTGCAGCACGCGGATGCCGCGGGCCCGGGCCAGGCTCTCGATCTCGTCGAGCAGGCGCGTCTTGCCGACGCCGGGCTCGCCCGAGACGACGGCCAGCTGGCACTCGCCGTCGAGCGTCGCGTTCAGCCGCTTCTGCAGCTCCGCCAGCTCCGGCTTGCGCCCGACGAGCGGGGCCTGCGCGGGACGCGGGGCCTGCAGCGACTGGGTCAGCCCGGCGACCGCCCGGTCGCGGTCGCTCGAGCGCAGCCGCGCGCGGTAGCGCTTGAGCGCCTCGGCCAGCTCGCCCGCGCGCGGGCGCCGCTGCGGCTCCTTGGCGAGGCAGGAAAGCACGATCTGCTCCAGCTCCTCGTCGACCTCGGCCCCGGCCTCGCGCGGCGCGCGCGGGAACTCGTGGACGATCCGGTAGAGCACCGACTGCGCCTCGCCCGAGAACGGGGGCGCCCCGGTCACGCACTCGTAGAGCACGGTGCCCAGCGCGAAGACGTCGGAGCGGCCGTCCACCTCGCGCGCGGCGACCTGCTCCGGGCTGAGGTAGGCGAGCGTGCCGATCAGCGTGCCGGTGCGCGTCAGCCGGCTCTCCGTCGTGGCCCGCGCCAGGCCGAAGTCCATCACGCGCACGCGGATGCCGACGTTCTCCTCGCGCGTCACCATCACGTTCTCGGGCTTGATGTCGCGGTGCACGACGCCGCGCGCGTGCGAGTACTCGAGCGCCTCGGCGACCTGGATGCCCACGTCGATCACGTCGCCGAGCCGCGCCTCCTCCTGGCGCAGGAAGGCGCGCAGGCTCGTGCCCTGGACGAGGGGCATCACGAAGAACAGCGAGCCGTCGTGGCGGCCGAAGTCGTGGATCGGCACGATCGCCGCGTGGTCCATCTGGGCCACCAGCTGCGCCTCGCGCTGGAAACGTTGCTCGGCGTCGGGGCTCAGCTGCGACGGAGGCACGCACTTGATCGCGACGTCGCGGCTCAGCCGCGGGTCGTGGGCGCGGTAGACGACACCCATGCCGCCCCGACCCAGCTCGGACACGACCTCGTAGCGGTCGGCAAGCTTCGTACCGATCATCGACCCGATTCTCCGCGGTGAATGGTAGACAGGGCGGCCCGGACGTCTGTGGTGTGTGTGCCCGCGATCCTAGCCATTTGCCGCGCCGGCCGCAACGCGCGGCCGGCAGCGTAGAATCCGGGCGTGGCCGCCCCTCCCTCGCCGGCGCAGATCGCCGCCGCGCTCGAGAAGCGCGTGGTCGGCCAGCGCGAGGCCGTGCGCGAGATCGCCGTCGCGCTGTCGAAGAAGCTGGCCGGCCTCAGGGTCGGCAACGTCCTGCTGATCGGCTCCTCGGGCTCCGGCAAGACGACGCTGATGCGGGCGGTCGAGGAACTGCTCGCCGCCAACCCGGCGCTCTCCCTGCGCTCGACCGTGATCCGGGTGCACGCCAACGTGCTCGGCGAGGAGGCCGAGCAGGGCCACCCCGGCGAGAAGCTGCTGTTGCGCCTCCTCGAGCGCGCGCGCGAACAGCTCGGCCCGGACGCGCCGGTCGAGCGCCTGCTCGAGCAGGCGGGGCACGGGCTCGTCTTCGTCGACGAGATCGACAAGATCCGCAGCCACGTCGGGGGGCAGCCGAACGTGCCCGGGATCCGGGCCCAGGAGGCCCTGCTGACGCTGATCGAGAACGAGGCCGTCCCCTTCACGCTGCCGCCGTGGGCGGGGGGCGGCAACGTCAACGTCGACTCGAGCAGCCTGCTGTTCGTCTGCGCCGGGGCCTTCGAGGGGCTCTACGACGCCGTCTACGACCGGGTGACGGTGGGCCGCGACCAGGGCGCGCTGCGCCCGGTGACGGTGGTCGACGAGTCCGGCCGCGCGCGCGAGGAGCTGCAGTTCTCGCTGCGCGAGTGGCTCAAGACCGAGGACCTGTTCGAGTACGGCGTCAGCCCGCAGTTTCTCTCGCGCTTCGACGCCGTCGTGCTGCTCGAGTCGCTCGGCGAGGAGGCGCTCCTGCGCATCCTGACGAGCGGCAGCGACTCCGGCCTGCGCCAGTCGCAGGCCTACTTCGCGGCCTTCGGCTGCCGGCTCGAGGTCACCCCGGAGGCGGCGCTGCGGATCGCGCGCGAGGCGGCCCGCCAGCCGCGGCTCGGTGCGCGCGCGCTCAAGGAGACCGTGCGCCGCGTCGTGGCCCCGCTCGAGTTCGACCCCAAGGCCGCGGGCGGGGCCGACGGCCTGGTGCGCGTGGACGAGGCGCTCGTGAACGCCGCGCTCGAGCGCCGCGACCGCGGCGACGGCTCGGCCTCCTCGGCCACCGGCTGGGACCGCAACTTCAAGGGCTGAGCGGCCCCTTCCCGGCCGCGCGCGCGGGCGGCCTCCAGCCGGAGCGGGCGAGCGCCGCGCCGAGTTCCTGGGCCAGCCAGCGGGCCTCCGCCTCGTCCGGCAGCAGCGGCGACACGGCGACGAAGCCGCGCAGGACGCTGCGGTCGGCGCGGACCAGGTAGACGGAGCGCCCGCTCGTCTCGACGCGCCGCACGGCCGCGAGCGGGAGCGCGAACGCCCAGGGCCGGAACACGCGGCGCACGCGGACGCCCTCCGGCCCGATCGCGACGCTCGCGGGCCGATGCCGCAGGATCGAGCTGAAGAGCCACGCGAGCGCGAGCGAGCCGAGCAGGAGACCGGTGGGGTGCGTCTCGAGCAGGCCCGCCGGATCCGCGAGGGCCGGGCGCCAGGCGGCCAGCACGCGGGCCAGCTCCGCGGCCAGCGCGGGCTGCGCCCAGGCCGCGAGGCAGACGAGCGCCAGCAGGCTGCTCGCGAGCCAGAGCAGCACCACCACGACGAGCGCGAGGCCGACCGGGTACTCGGCCAGCGTCTCGCCGCCGAGCGAGGAGAGCCGGACGAGCGGCTCGCGCGCGGGCGGCGCGACCGGCAGCGCCGCGGCCGCCGCCGGGGCCTCGAGCGCCTGCGCCAGGTCGGCGAGGTCCGCATCGCCGGCCGCCGTCGCGGCTTCGAGCCCGGAGGCCTCGGTCGGCCCCACGAAGAAGTCGGCGTCCGCGGGCCTCGCGCGCCGGCCGTCGAGGCCGAGCGCCCGGACGGCCTGGTCCACGGCCGCGAGCGGCGCGGCCATCGCCTCGACCGCCTCGAGGCCCGGGCGCCCGGCCAGGCTCGGCTCGAACAGCCGCCGCCCGTAGTGGACGGCGAGCGTCGCGACGCCGCCGGACAGGCTGAGGTGGAGCGGCTCGCGGACCTCCTCACGCAGGGTGACGAGCCGCCGCCGCAGGCCGTCGTCGAGCAGCGACAGCGACGCGGCCGGGTCGCTCGTCCAGGTGGCGAAGGCCGCGTCGAACGCGGCGTCGCCCGTCGCCAGGGGCTGCAGGCTGCCGTCGTCGAGGCCCGGCGGCGGCATCTGCCCGGGCGGCTTGAGCAGCGTGCGGCCGGAGAGGTCGCGGTCGAGCGCGACGCGGCACATCAGGCCGTGGAAGACGGAGACGGTCGTGCGGTTCTTGCTCGAGCCCTTCTGGTACGAGGCCTCGACCTCGCCGGCCTCGAAGGGCGTCTCGCCGACCTTCCCCTGCAGCAGGTCGTCGCCGGTGTAGCGGTCGAGGTCGCCGCGGAACAGCCCCGCTTCGTCGTAGACGAGCCGCGGCAGCTGGCGGTCGGCGAAGAAGCGGGTGCCCGGCCGCAGCGCGCGCACGACCTCGGCCACGACCTCGCGCTTGAAGCGCGCGCGGTAGTTCAGGTAGCCGAGCACGCCGGGCACCAGGAAGCGCGAGACGGCGAGGCCGAAGCAGGCGATGGCGGCGAGCGCGAGCACGAACGGCCCGTAGCGCCAGGCCTCGAGCCGCGCCAGGCTCTGCGGCGGGTCGAACGCGGTCACGCACGAGCCGGCGCCGGCCGCGCCGAGCGCCACGCCGCCGATCACCGTGTTGCGCAGCGCCTTGCGGCGCGTCTCGAGCTGCTCGAGGCGCGGCAGCAGCGACGACTGGTACAGGCCCTCGATCCGCGCGCGCTCCATGCTCGTCCCCTCTCCCGCAGTGGCCGGGAGTATAGGGCGGGCCGCGGCGGGCGGCTACGCGCCCGGCGAGCCGTCGAAGTGGGCCCGGATGCGGGCGGCGGTGGCGCGGCCCACGACCGCGGCCAGCTCGGCCTCGCTCGCGCCGCGAACGCCGCGCAGCGAGCCGAACACGGAGAGCAGCTTGCGGCGCCGGGCTGGCCCGACGCCCGGCACCTCGACGACCTCGGAGTGCAGCGTGCGCTTCGAGCGGGTCTGGCGGGGGAAGCCGATCGCGAAGCGGTGCGCCTCGTCGCGCACCCGCTGCACGAGCTGCAGCACCGGCGAGGAGTGCGGCAGCGCGATCGGCAGCTCGCGCCCGGGCAGGAACAGCAGCTCCTCCTTCTTGGCGAGGCTCGCGATCGGCTGGTCGCCGAGGCCGAGCTCCTCGAGCGCCGCCACGGCCGCGCCGAGCTGCCCCTTGCCGCCGTCGATCAGCACCAGCTCGGGCAGCTCGTGGCCCTCCTCGAGCAGCCGCCGGTAGCGGCGGCCCACGACCTCGCGCATCGAGGCGAAGTCGTCGGGGCCCCCGGTGACGCCGCGCACCTTGAACTTGCGGTAGTCCGCCTTCTTCGGCAGGCCGGCCTCGAACACGACCATCGAGGCCACGATGTCGGAGCCCTGGATGTTCGAGATGTCGAAGCACTCGATGCGCTGCGGCTCGACCTCGAGATCGAGCACGTCGCGCAGCGCGCGCAGGATCTCCTGGGACTGCTTGCGCGGGTGCTTCCACTCGAGCTCGAAGGCCAGCCGCGCGTTCTTCACCACCAGCTCGAGCAGCCGCAGCTTCTCGCCGCGCTGCGGCACCCGGATCGCGACGGCCGTGCCCCGCCGCTCCTGCAGCCAGGCCTGGAGCAACTCGCGGTCGGGAACCTCGGCCGGCAGCAGGACCTCGCGCGGCACGTAGCGGCCCCCGGCGTAGAACTGCTGCACCGTCTGCGCCAGCACCAGCTCGGGCTCGGTCAGGGCGTCGAGCAGGAAGCCCTCGCGCGCCACGACCCGGCCGTCGCGCACGCTGAAGACCTGCACCGCCGCGCGCTCGCCCTCGACGTGGGCGGCGAAGAGGTCGCGCTCCTCGATCTCCGTGGTGGTGATCTTCTGCGGCGCCTCCATGCGCAGCAGCGCCTGCACCTGGTCGCGCAGCGAGGCCGCCTCCTCGAAGCGCTCCGCGGCCGCGGCCGCCTCCATCTCGCCGCGCAGCCGGCGCGCCACCTCCTCGGTGCGCCCCTCGAGGAACAGCCGCGCGTCCTCGCAGGAGCGCCGGTAGCGGTCCGGCGCGCACACCTCCTCGACGCACGGCGCGAGGCAGCGCCCGATCTGGTGCTGCAGACAGGGTCGCGCGCGCCGGCCGTTGAGCGTCTCCTTGCACGAGCGGATGCCGAACAGCTTGCGCACGAGCCCCGCCGTGCGCCGGCCGAGGCTCGCCGGGATGTACGGGCCGCCGTAGGCGTTGCCGTCCTCCGAGGGCCGCCGCACCACGTACAGCCGCGGGTACTCCTCCGCCAGCGTGAGCTTCAGGTACGGGTGGTTCTTGTCGTCGCGCAGCCGCACGTTGTAGGGCGGCTTGTGCTGCTTGATCAGGTTGTTCTCGAGCGCCAGGGCCTCCATCTCGGTGTCGGTGACCACCAGGTCGAGGTCGGCGATCTCCTCCACCAGCCGCAGCTTGTGCAGCTCCAGCGGGCGGCCGGCCTGGAAGTACGAGCGCACGCGGTCGCGCAGCAGGCGCGCCTTGCCGACGTAGATCACCCGGCCGCCGGCGTCCTTGAAGAGGTAGACGCCGGGCCGCGCCGGCAGGCTCTCGAGCTTGTCGCGCAGCGCCACGCCCGATTATCCCGCGGGCCGGCCCAGCGCCCGGGCCAGCCGGCCCAGCCAGGCGGGCCCGCGCAGCTTGGGGCAGACGCAGCGCTCGCAGGTGG
>JBGASI010000229.1:0-11707 GCA_044229815.1 Vicinamibacteria bacterium
GGTCGCGTCGCTCGCCGTCCGGGTAGAGGAGCGGGAAGATGTGGTGGTTGGCGACGCGCTCCGGCAGCAGCGCGGGCAGGGCGACGCCGCGCTCGCTCGCCCAGCCGGCGAGCCCCTCGCGGTAGCGCCGCGACAGCTCGGCCCGCCGCGCCTGGATCGCCTCGAGCTTGTCCAGCTGCGCGCCGAGGATCGCGGCGAGCACGTCGGAGAGGACGTAGCTGCTGCCCTCGGCCACCCAGGTGTACTTGTCCACCTCGCCGCGCAGGAACGCGCTGCGGTTCGTGCCCTTCTCCCTGGCGATCTCGGCCCGCGCCACCAGCTCCGGGTCGTCGAGCACCAGCGCCCCGCCCTCGCCGCAGCTGACGTTCTTCGTCTCGTGGAAGCTCAGGCAGCCCGCGTCGCCCAGCGTCCCGAGCGCCCGCCCGCGCCAGCGGGCCGCGATGCCCTGGGCCGCGTCCTCCACCACGCGCAGGCCGTGCCGCGCGGCGAGCGCGAGCAGCGACTCCATCTGGGGCGCGACGCCAGCGTAGTGCACCGGGATGATCGCGGCGGTGCGCGGCGAGAGCCGCCGCTCGACGTCGGCCGGGTCCAGGCCGAGCGTCGTCTCTTCGATGTCGGCGAACACCGGGCGCGCCCCGACGCGCAGTACCGCGTTCGCGCTCGACACGAACGTGAAGGAAGGGCAGATGACCTCCTGCCCCGGCCCGATGCCGAGCGTGAGCAGCGCCAGCTCGAGGGCGTGCGTGCCGGAGGTGACGAGCAGGACGCGGCGGCCGAGCAACGCGGCGAGCCGCGCCTCGACGCGGTGTCCCGCGGGCCCGTCGCCCGAGGCCTGCCTCGCGAGCGCCTCGCGCACCGCCGCCTGCTCGCGCTCGTCGTACCAGGGCCGCGAGAAGGCGATCGTCCCGGTCGAGGCGGCGTCGCTCATGGCCGCATGATACCCGCTGCGCCGGGCGGCGCGTCGCGGCCGTAGACGGTCGCGCCGTCGCCCCGCACCGTCGCCAGCGCCCGGAAGCCGCTGCCGGGGCCGAGCCAGGCGTCGGGCGAGGGCCCGTCGTAGCGGGGAAGCACGAGCCGCGTCAGGCCCTCGCGCGCGAGCAGCGCGCGGCGCTGCGCCGCGGACATCGAGGTGTAGAAGGCGCGCGTCTCGGCCACGGCCGCGGCGTAGCCCGGGCCGGCAGGGTGCGAGACGAACGCGTGACAGGACGTCAGGCCGATCGCGTAGAGGCCGATGTCGGGCGGCGCGAGCACGCGGTCCGAACTGCCGCAGCCGGCGCGCAGCGCCAGCGCAGTGGCGATGCGGGCACGCGGCAGGAACCAGTTCGGGTCCTCGGAAAGCGCGATCCGACTGGCCACGACCGCGCTCGAGGAGAAGGCGAGGGCCAGCAGCGCCACGAGGGCCGGGCTCGCGCGGCGCAACCCGGCGCCGCCGAGGAGCAGCAGCGGCAGCCCCGCGCCCACCAGGAACTGCAGGGAGAAGCCGCCCGGCCTCGCGGCGATCAGCACGAGGGCCGCGCCCGCCCACAGCCACAGGTGCAGGCGAGCCCGGCTCTCCTCGCCGGTCCCTGCGGGCTCCCGCAGCGAGAGGAGGGCGAGCAGCAGCGCGGGGCCGATCGCGGGCGCGAAGTCGAGCCAGCTCGGGTAGGCGCCGCCCCGCTGGAACAGGGCGAACTGCCGGCTCCCGAAGAACAGCCACAGGTCGTAGCCGAGCACCGGCAGCAGGCCGCACAGCGGCGCGAGCGCGCGCGGCCAGCGCGCGGGCCGCTCGCTCGCCAGCACGGCCAGGCCCCCCACGAGTCCAAGCAGGCCGAGGTCGTAGGGCCGGGCGAGGCCGAGCAAGGTGCCGAGCGCCACGCCGGCGAGCATCCTCGGCGCCGAGGGCGGTCCCGAGAAGCACCACAGCGACCAGAGCAGGAGCGCGGTCCCCGCCGTGAAGTGCGGGTTGGCGAGCGTCTCGAAGAACGGGAACAGGGCGACGTGCAGGTCCACGCAGCGGTGCACGGGGAGGTCGGTGAGCTCGAACAGCAGGCCGCCCAGGCCTCCGCCGAACAGCGCGAGCAGGACGAGCGGCAGCCGGTGCGACGGCGGGGCGCCGAGCCGGCT
Organism: Vicinamibacteria bacterium; assembly: GCA_044229815.1. Classification (GTDB taxonomy): domain Bacteria; phylum Acidobacteriota; class Vicinamibacteria; order Fen-336; family Fen-336; genus DATBSL01. The sequence continues at coordinate 2,104 of JBGASI010000229.1, forward strand.
CAGCCAGCGTTCGATGCCCGCGACCAGCGCCAGCGTCGCCAGGAGCGCGAACACACGGTAGGCGAGCAGCGGCCGGCGCCCGAGCGCGCGGGAGAGGAGCCCTACGGTCCACCATTCGACGTTGACGAGCTCGGGGCGGGCCTCGGAGGGCGGCAGCAGCTTGTTGCGGAAGAAGAAGTGATCGTCCTCCGCCTGCTGCACGTAGGAGGCGTAGTTGTAGAAGTCGTCGATCCAGTGGAAGGTCCCGGCGAACGTGGTGCCGGGCGGCGGATCGAGCGCCGCGCGCAGGTAAAGCGCACCGCTCCAGAGCGATACGAATGCCCAGGCGACCACCACCGCGCGCCGGCGTGACACCCGCCGGATGCTACCATGCGCGCCCATGCTCCGCCGGTCGGCGCCCTTCGCGCTCCTCCTGGCGGCCGCAGTCTGGCCGTTCCAGGGCCCGCTGTTCGCCGGCAGGGTGCTCTACTTCCGGGACGTCAACGTCACGTACTTCCCGGACTTCGTGTTCGTGGCGCGCGCGCTCGCGGCGGGCGTGTGGCCCTTGTGGCACCCCGGGGTCGACGCCGGCTCGCCGTTCCTCTTCGTCTACCCCGTCCACCTGGCGCTGCTGGCGACCGTGGGGGCTCGCGCGACCCTGGCCCTCTCGCCTGCATTGCACCTGCTGCTCGCGGCTCTGGGGACGCAGGCCCTGGCCCGGCGGCTGGGCCGCGGGCGTTGGGCCGCGGCGTTCGCGGGCGCGCTGTTCTGCAGTTCCGGGATCGTCCTGGGCTCCGTGCTCTACCCGGCGTTCCTCGCGGCCTGCTGGGCTCCTCTCGCGGTCGCCGCGTTGCTCGACCTGCTGGAACGCCCCGGGCCGCGCCGCGTCGCGGCGCTGGCCCTGGTCCTGGCCCTGCAGGTCTCGACGCTCGGCGTCGAGCTGCTGCCGCAGACGGCCCTGCTCGCGCTGGCGCTCGCGCCGCGCCGGCGTGGCCGGGCGCCCTGGGTCGCGACGGCGGCCGCCCTCGTCCTGGCCGCGCTCGTCGCGGCGCCCGCGTTGCTCGGGGCAGCCTGGCTGCTGCAGGGGACGCCCCGCGGCGCGGGCTTCGCGGCCCGGCAGGCGCTCGCCTACTCGACCTCGCTCCCGGTGCTGCTCGAGGCGGTCCTGCCGCGCTTCCTCGGGGAAACCCACACGTTCAGCGACGTGGGCTTCTGGGGCCAGCCGTTCTTTCCCGGCGGGTCGCCCTTCTTCCTCTCGCTGTACGTTGGCCCGATCGGACTCACGCTGGCCGCGATCGCCGGGCGGCGCGAGTGGCGGCTGTGGGCGCTCGTCGCCCTCGGCGTCCTGCTGAGCCTCGGCGCGAACGGCCCCTTCGCGGCGCTGCTCGGGCTCGCGCGCGTGGCGCGCGTTCCGGCCAAGTTCCTGTTCCTGTCGACCCTCGCGCTGGCCCTGCTCTCGGCCGCCGGCATCGAGCGCGCCGCCAGCGACAGGCGCCGCCGCTCCTTGGCGCTCGCCCCCGGCCTGCTCCTGATGGCGCTCGCCGCCCTCGCCGCCGGCGGGCCGACGGCCGTTTGCGCGGGGCTCGCCTGGCTGATCCCGGCCGCGGCGGGTCCGCTCGCGCTCGACGTGGTGGCGCGCCAGTGGCCCGCTGCGCTGGCCGTCACCGGCGCCCTCGCCCTCGCCGCGGGCGCCGCCCTCGCGGGCGGCGGCCGGCTGATCCCGCTCGCCGGGATCCTCGCCGTGCTCGACCTGCTGGTCGTCAACGGCGGCCTCAACCCCTCGGCCGATGCCACCTTCTTTCAACTACGCGAACCCCTGCGCACCGTCGTCGCCGGCGCGCGCGAGGAAGGGGCGTACCGCTGGTTCTCGTACGGCCTGGCGCGCTCGGGGGTTCTCTCGTGGCGGCCCGAGGTCCGCGCCCGCGACTCGGACGCCTGGCTGTTCTACCTGGACCGGCAGTCCCTGCTCCCGCGGACGCATGTGCTCGACGGCCTCGAGGGGGCCTACGACGTGGATCGCATGGGCCTCGCCCCGATCGGCTCGACGCTCGAGCTGGGCGAGGCGGTGCCCGCGGCCTTCAAGGACCACCGCGAGCGCCTGCGCCAGGCGAACGTGCGCTGGGTGCTCTCCTTCGTGCGGCTGCCCGCGGACCTCGTGCGGCTGCGCAACCTGCTGCCCCTGCCGGAGGTCGCGGAGCCGCTGCGCCTGTACGAGCTGCCCGACGCCCTGCCACGGGCCTTCTTCGTCCCGCTCCTGGGGGCCGCGCCGGTCCCCGGCGTGGCGGTCTCGTACGAGGCCGTCGACCCCCACACCGTCCGCCTCACAGCCGATACGCCGCCCGGCTTCCTGGTGGTGCTCGACGGCCACCACCCGGACTGGCACGCGAGCGGCGCGGGGGGCGAGGTGCCCCTGCTGCTCGCCGGCGCGCGCTACCGCGCCCTGCCGACGCCCGGCGGGCGCCAGGCGTTCCTCCTGCGCTTCCGCCCGCGGTTCCGCGCGCCGGCCCTGCTGCTGGGCATGCTGGGCCTGCTCGTCGCGGGTGCCTCCGTTGTGTCCGAATTCACCCGGTCGCGGAGACGCCGCATGCTAGACTCACCCCCGGTTGAAGGGAGTTGACCGACTGCAACCCGCTGCGGGTGAGGCACGTGCGTCGCTTGACACCATTCGACCTCAGCGTTAGCATCCGATGACTAAATAGCTGTGGGGACGGACTTTTTCATGGCTGAGCGCTAGATGCCGGTGAAACTCGGCGAGCTGCTGCTCAAGGAGAGCATGGTCTCTCCGCAGCAGCTTCGGGATGCCCTGGACCACCAGAAGCAGAACGGTGGCAAGCTCGGGAAGGCGTTCGTCCACCTCGGGTTCGTGAAGGACGAAGAGATCACGAGCCTGCTGTCGCGCCAGTACGGCGTTCCGTCCATCAACCTCGACCACTTCGAGGTCGATCCCGCGATCATCAAGATCATCCCCGCCGAGACGGCGCGCAAGTACCAGGTGCTGCCCCTCTCCCGCTCGGGAGCGACCCTGACGATCGCCATGGCAGACCCCACGAACGTGTTCGCCATGGACGACATCAAGTTCATGACCGGCTACAACGTGGAGCCGGTGGTGGCCTCCGAGGCGGCCCTCGAGGACGCGATCGACCGCTACTACGGCTCGACCCGCTCGCTCGAGCTGCGGCGCGACTCGGCGCCGGCCGGCGGCGGTTTCTCCGGGATTCCCGGCGGCGCGGCCGGCGGGATGAAGGAGATGATGGAGGGCCCGACGCTCAGCGTCGACGACATGGCCGGCATCGGCGGCCTGGCCGAGATCGACCTCGACTCGATGCACGACGCCGAGGCCGACGTCGAGACGGTGAAGAGCGAGGACGAGGAGATCGACCTCGGCAACCTCGCGAAGTCCGCCGACGCCGCGCCGGTCATCAAGCTCACGAACGTGCTGCTCGTCGACTCGTTGAAGCGCGGGGCCTCGGACATCCACATCGAGCCCTACGAGAAGGAGTTCCGGGTCCGCTTCCGGATCGACGGGATCCTCTACGAGGTCATGAAGCTGCCGATGAAGATCCGCGATCCGCTGATCTCGCGGGTCAAGATCATGGCCAAGCTCGACATCGCCGAGAAGCGTCTGCCCCAGGACGGCCGGATCAAGATCAAGATGAAGGTCGAGGACCGCAGCCGCGACCTCGACTTCCGCGTGTCGGTGCTGCCCACGCTGTGGGGCGAGAAGATCGTCATGCGGCTGCTGGACAAGTCCAAGCTCATGCTGGACATGACCAAGCTGGGTTTCGAGCAGCACTCGCTCGACCGCTTCAAGCTCGCGATCAGCAAGCCCTACGGGATCGTGCTGGTCACCGGCCCCACGGGCTCGGGCAAGACGAACACCCTCTACTCCGCGCTCTCCTCGCTCAACAAGCCCGACACGAACATCATGACCGCGGAGGACCCGGTCGAGTTCAACCTCCACGGGATCAACCAGGTCCAGATCCGCGACAACATCGGGCTCAACTTCGCCTCGGTGCTGCGCTCGTTCCTGCGCCAGGACCCGAACATCATCCTGGTCGGCGAGATCCGCGACTACGAGACGGCCGAGATCGCGGTCAAGGCGGCGCTCACGGGCCACCTCGTGCTCTCGACCCTGCACACGAACGACGCGCCCTCCACCGTCTCGCGCATGGTGAACATGGGCATCGAGCCGTTCCTGGTCGGCACCGCGGTCAACCTGATCCAGGCCCAGCGCCTGGTGCGGCGCGTCTGCTCGAAGTGCAAGGCGGAGGTCGCCGCCGAGGGGCTCTCGAAGGCCCTGATCGACATCGGCTTCACGCCCGAGCAGATCGGCACCTTCCAGGTGATGAAGGGCAAGGGCTGCGCGACCTGCAACGGCACCGGCTACAAGGGGCGCGTCGGCCTCTACGAGGTCATGGAGATCAGCGAGGGCATCCGCGACCTGATCATGGTCGGGGCCACCGCGGTCGAGATCAAGAGGAAGGCGCTCGAGGAGGGCATGCTGACGCTGCGCATGAGCGGCCTCGAGAAGATCAAGAGCGGGGTGACCACCGTCGAGGAGGTCCTCCGCGAGACGGTCCTGTAGGGCCCGGCGACAAGGGGGTAGGCGTGGCGGTCAGCCTTCATCAGCTGCTCAAGACGATGACGGAGATGCAGGGAACCGACCTGCACGTCACGACGAACTCCGCGCCGCAGATCCGCGTCGACGGCAAGCTGCGGCCGCTCGACCTGCCGCCGCTGTCCTCCGTCGAGACCAAACAGCTCGCCTACAGCGTGCTCACCGACGCCCAGAAGCACCGTTTCGAGGAGAACCTCGAGCTCGACTTCAGCTTCGGCATCAAGGGCCTGGCGCGCTTCCGCGCCAACGTCTTCATGCAGCGCGGCGCCGTGGCGGCCGTCTACCGCACCATCCCCTACGAGATCCGCGGCTTCAAGGACCTGGGCCTGCCGCCGGTGATCGCGGGAATCTGCGACAAGCCGCGCGGGCTGGTGCTGGTGACCGGCCCCACCGGCTCCGGCAAGTCGACGACGCTGGCGGCGATGCTCGACAAGATCAACTCCGAGCGCCACGAGCACATGATCACGATCGAGGACCCGATCGAGTACCTGCACCAGCACAAGAAGTGCGTCGTCAACCAGCGCGAGGTCCACGCCGACACCCACTCGTTCACCAACGCGCTGCGCGCCGCGCTGCGCGAGGACCCCGACGTGGTGCTGATCGGCGAGATGCGCGACCTCGAGACGATCGAGTCCGCGCTGCGCATCGCCGAGACGGGCCACCTCACCTTCGCCACCCTTCATGTGCCAGTCGCTGCTCCCTCGCGCCAGCGGCTCCGGGCGCTGTCTGGCCATGGAGATCCTGGTCCCCAACCCGGCCATCCGCAACCTGATCCGGGAAGACAAGATCCACCAGATCTACTCGTCGATGCAGACCGGCCAGGAGAAGTACGGGATGCAGACGTTCAACCAGTCCCTGGCCAGCCTCTACTTCGCCAAGCAGATCACCCTGCAGACCGCCCTCGGCATCAGCTCGAACCCCGAGGAGCTGCAGGACATGATCAACCGCGGCGCCGGCCTCAGCACGCCTCAGGCGGGCGGGCGGGCCCCGATGCGGCCGACGGGCCGCTAGCGCCGGGAGGAGCCGATGCCTGCTTTCGTCTGGAAGGGCAAGACGCGCGACGGAAAGGTCGTTCAGGGCGAGCGGGTCGCCGACAACAAGGAAGCCGTGATGGCTCTCCTGCGGCGCGAGCAGATCCTCGTCTCCTCGGTCAAGGAGAAGGGACGCGAGATCGCGCTGCCGAAGTTCGGCGGCGGCGTGCCCGCGAAGGAGCTGGCGATCTTCACCCGGCAGTTCTCGGTGATGATCGACGCCGGCCTGCCGCTCGTGCAGTGTCTCGAGATCCTGGGCACCCAGCAGGAGAACAAGACCTTCGCCAAGGTGCTGCAGCAGACCCGCATGGACGTCGAGGGCGGCGCCAGCCTGGCCGACGCCATGCGCAAGCACCCCAAGGCCTTCGACGACCTGTTCACCAACATGATCGCGGCCGGCGAGGCCGGCGGCATCCTCGACACCATCCTCAAGCGCCTCGCGACCTACATCGAGAAGAACGTCAAGCTGAAGGCCCAGGTCAAGGGCGCCATGGTCTACCCGGTCTCGATCATCTCGATCGCCGGCATCGTGATCGCGGTCATCCTGTGGAAGGTCATCCCGACCTTCGCCGCGATGTTCGCCGGGCTCAACGCCGAGCTGCCGCTGCCGACCCGTTTCGTGATCGCGCTGTCGAACTGGTTCGTGCGCCTGCTGCCGTTCATCGTGGTCGGCTCGGTGCTGATCGTGATGGGCTTCAAGCGCTACTACGCCACGCACGGCGGCCGCCGCGTCGTCGACAAGGCGGTCCTCAAGGCACCGGTGTTCGGGACCCTCATGCAGAAGATCGCCGTCGCCCGCTTCTGCCGCACGCTGTCGACGCTGATCTCCTCGGGCGTGCCGATCCTGGACGGGCTCGAGATCACGGCCCGCACCGCCGGCAACGGGATCATCGAGGACGCGATCATGGCGGTGCGCAAGGGCGTCGAGAGCGGGCTCACGATCGCCCAGCCGCTCAAGGAGACGAAGGTCTTCCCGCCGATGGTGGTGCAGATGGTCGGCGTCGGCGAGCAGACCGGCGCCCTCGACGCGATGCTGAGCAAGATCGCCGACTTCTACGAGGAGGAGGTCGACCAGGCGGTCGCCAACCTGCTGACGCTGATGGAGCCGATCATGATCCTCTTCCTCGGCATCTCCGTCGGCGGCATCATCATCGCCATGTACCTGCCGCTGTTCGACCTCATCAGCAAGATGAGCTGAAGCCGTCGGGCGTGCGCCGCCCCGGGCCGCCGCAGGCCCGGGGCGGGGGCGGCCCCTGGATGCCCGGATGAGCGTCGAACTCGCGCGGCTCAAGCGGCTGATGCTGTTCCGGGTCGTGATGGTCACGACCCTGCTCTCGATCGCGACCGCGGTCGAGGCCGTCTCCGAGACGCTGCTCCCGGTCAACCCGATCTACTTCGTCATCGTCTTCACCTACGCGCTGACGCTCGTCTACGCGCTGGCGCTGCGCTTCCTGCCCAACCGCGCCGCCCAGGCCTACGCGCAGCTGGCGGGCGACCTGATCACGGCCACGGCGCTCGTCTACGTCACCGGCGGCGTGCGCACGGGCTTCCTCGTGCTCTACCCGCTGTCGGTGCTCTCGGCCAGCGTGCTCGTGCCCCGTCGCGGCGCGCTGGCCCTGGCCGGGCTCGCGACCCTGCTCTACGGCGGCCTGCTGGTCGCGGTGCGCACGGGCCTCGCGACGCCCCACCAGGGCCTGACCGACATCGCCCAGCAGCCGGCGCGGGCGTTCGTCTACTCGCTGTTCGTGCTCGGCGCCTCCTGCGTGACGGTGGCGCTGCTCGGGGCGTACCTCGCCGAGAGCCTGCAGCACGCCGGCCTCCAGCTGCGCGAGGCGGCGGTCGAGGTGGCGGACCTGCGCGAGCTCAACCAGGTGATCGTGAGCAGCATCCAGAGCGGCCTGATGACCACGGACGCCGAGGGGCGGCTGCTCTACGTCAACGCCTTCGGCGAGGGGATCCTGGGACGCGGCGGCGGCGAGCTGCGAGGGCGCCCGGTGCAGAGCGTCTTCGGCTCGTCGCTGCTCGGGACGGCCGAGCTGCGCGCCCGCGCCTCCAGCCGGGCCCTGGCGCGGCTGGAACTCGCCTACGCCCGGCCCAACGGCAGCGCGCTCGACCTCGGGGTGTCGGTGACGCCGCTCGCCACCGGGGCCCAGGGCGCCGGTGGCTACCTGGTCGTGTTCCAGGACCTGACGGAGATCCGGCGACTCGAGGAGGAGGTCCGCACCAAGGAGAAGCTGGCCGCGATCGGCGAGATGGCGGCGCAGCTGGCGCACGAGATCCGCAACCCGCTCGGCTCGATCCGCGGCTCGGCCCAGGTGCTGATGGGGGAGCCGGACGTCGGCGAGGAGCAGGGCCGCCTGCTGGCGATCATCTCCCGCGAGTCGAAGCGGCTCTCGGACACGCTCAACCGCTTCCTCTACCAGGCGCGCCCGGGCCGGCCGCGGGACCCGGTGGACCTGCGGCCGATCGTCGAGTCCGTCGTCACGCTGCTGCGCAACGCCAGCGAGCTCTCGCCGGCGCACGTGGTGGCATTCGAGGTCGACGAGGGTCCGCACGTCTGCCTCGCCGACCCGGACCAGCTCACCCAGGTGCTGTGGAACCTCGTGCGCAACGGGCTCGAGGCGATGCCGGTCGGGGGCCGCCTGGAGATCGCGCTGCGCCGCGGGGCGGGTGACGTCGTGCTGAGCGTGCGGGACGAGGGGCGGGGCATCGCGCGGGACGAGCAGCGGCGGATCTTCGAGCCCTACCGCTCGTCCTCGCCGGTCGGCACCGGGATCGGGCTCGCGATCGTGTTCCGCATCGTGCGCGAGCACGGCGGCGACATCGGCGTGCGCAGCGCCCCGGGCGAGGGGACCCAGATCGACGTGCGCCTGCCGCTGGTGCCCGCGGGCGCATGAGCGCCGCCCGCGCCCGCTCGCTCGCGCTGCTGGCGCTGGTCGTGGCGGTCGCTGCGACGTTCGCGGAGGCGCTCTTCAGCGCCCGCGTCTTCTTCCAGCGCGACGTGCTGTCGTACTGGTACCCCGGCATGGAGGCCTTCCGGCGCGCGATCGCGCAAGGCGCCTGGCCGTTGTGGAACCCGAGCGCGGGCTTCGGCTCGCCGCTCCTGGCCGACGCCTCCTTCCAGCTCGCGTACCCGCCGACCTGGCTCGCGCTGCTGCTGCCGCTCGAGGCGCAGTACAAGCTGTTCGTGGTCGGGCACGCGGTGTTCGCGGGCGTTGGCGGCATGCTGCTGGCGCGCCGCCTGGGACAGGGCTGGGCCGCTGCGGGCGCCGCGGGCGGGGCCTTCGCGCTCGCGGGGCCGTACCTGTCGGCCGCCAGCCTCTTCCACCACTACGCCGGGGCCTCCTGGATGCCGTGGGTGCTCGCCGCGCTCGAGACCCTGCTGCGCCGGCCCGGCCTGCGGTCCTGCGGCTGGCTCGCGGCCGCCGGCGGGGGCCAGCTGCTGGCCGGCTCCGGCGACCTGTGCCTGATGACCGGCGTCAGCGGCGGCCTGCGCCTGCTCGTTCACCTGATCGGCATGGCGCGAGAAGCGCGCACGGCGGGCGCCTTCCGCACGATCGGCCTGGCGGCCGCCGCGGCGCTGCTCGCCGCCTGCGTCGGCGCGGTGCAGTGGCTGCCCACGGCCGAACAGGCCTCGCGCGGCGCGCGTCCGAGCGGCGAGCTGCCCCGGGCCTACTGGTCCGTGCACCCGCTCTCCCTGGGGGACCTCGTGGTGCCGCGGCTGACCACCGGCGCCCCGCTCTCGGCCGCCGCGCGCCAGGCCCTCTTCGAGGGGCGCGCGTCGCTGCTGGCCTGCCTGTACATGGGGATCGGGACGCTGGTGTTCGCCACGCTCGGCCTGCGCTCCCGGCAGGGTCGCCTGGCCTGGGCCGGCGCGCTCCTCTGGACTGTTGCCATCCTCGGCAGCCACACCTGGCTATCGTTTGATCTTCAGAAGGTGCCGGGTTTCGAGGTCATGGTCTACCCGCAGAAGTCC
>JBGASI010000230.1:0-7363 GCA_044229815.1 Vicinamibacteria bacterium
CCCCGTCCACCTCGGGCAGCTCGCCGCCGCGCGCGCGGAAGAAGAGGAGATCGGTCACCAGCATGGCGCCTGGGAACAGGAGCCGGCGGCCGCCGCCCGGCTGCACGCTCGGGAGCCGGAAGGCGGCGGCGAGGTGGTGGCGCGTCAGGACCTGCGCGCGGAGCGCGCGCATCTCGGAGGTGCGGCCGGTCAGGAAGCCGCTCGGGATGAGGAAGACGCCGAGGCCGCCCGGCGCCAGCAGGTCGAGCCCGCGCCGCAGGAAGTAGGCGTAGGCACGCTTCTCGCGGTAGGCGCGGTCGGTGTCCTCGGTCAGCGCCGCGCCGCGCGCCCCGTAGGGCGGGTTGGAGATCAGCAGGCCGAGCCGCTGCGACCAGGAGGGGCCGCGCTCGCGCACCCAGCGCTCGAAGGGGCCGGCGAAGAGGTCGAGCCCGGGGAAGAGCGCCGCCAGCATCCGGCTGGACAGCTCGGACCACTCGACCGCGTGCCAGATCAGACCGGGGGTGGAGGCGAAGGCGCGCAGGAAGCGGCCGATGCCCGCCGAGGGTTCGAGCGCGTGGACCACGCCCTCCTCGGCCGGCAGGCTGGGGATCAGCGGGGTGACGGCGGCGGCCACGGCGGACGCCACGCGCGAGGGCGTGTAGTACTCGTGGATGAGGCCGCGGGCCTCGGGCACCGGGAAGCCGGCGGGGAAGCGCGGGGCCGCGGACTCGATGGAGAGCCCGCCCCAGCCCGAGTAGCCGGCCAGCGCGCGGCGCTCGTCCGGGGTGGGCAGGCGGCGTTCGGCCTGGAGGCGCGCGGCGATGGACATGGCCGCGAGGTTCGCGGCGGTGCGCTGGCCGGGGGTCCAGAGCTCGGGGAGCTCGGCGGTCGGGGGCGGCGCGGGTGCGCGGGCCAGCAGTGGGCCAAGGTGCCGGTCGATGAGAGAGACCAGCGTGGGCCGGTGGCGAGCCATGAAGGCGTCGAGGTAGTCGCTGTCCACGCTGGCCGGCAGGCGGGCGCGGACGACGGGGACGACGGCGTCGAGCAGGGTGGCGGCGGGGGTCATGGAGATGGACTCCCTCGCCCGAGCCGGCCGAGCAGCTCGCGATCCTTCTCCGACAGCTCGACCTGGACCGTGATCTTCACGCCCCGCCCGATCAGGTACGCGCCCCACACCAGCGCCCCGTAGGGGCCAAGCGTCAGCAGGTAGTCGAGCGTCGGCGTCGTCGCGGGCGGCGGGACGGCAGCCGCGTCCCCCGCGACCGCGCTGGCCACGCCCGACGCGAGCAGGAGCAGCGGCCCGAGCAGCAGCGAGAGGCGCCTCACGGGCTGGTCTCCACGCTCGCGCCGCTGGCCCACCAGGGCCTCGCGGTCGGCGCGCTCGGCGCGTCCTCCCGTCCCTGCCCGACCGCAGGCCTCGGCTCGTGCGCGACGACGCGGACCTCGGCCACGTCGGGGAGCGCGCCGGGTCCGGGCTCGGGGGCGCGGCCCTCCAGCTCGGCCTGCAGCGCGCGGAGCGACGCGGACAGGCGGGCGCAGCTGATCGTGAGCTCGTCGCTCGCCGGGGGCTGCGGCTCAGGCTCGGGCTCGGGCTCAGGCTTCCGGTATCGCAGCGCGAAGACCCGCCGCCAGGCCGCGTCCCAGCCGAGCGCGTAGCTGCCCAGGACGGCCAGGAGCATGAGCACGACCATGTAGACCACCAGGAACAGCCGCGCGTTCTCGACGTTCATGCACCACCTCCCGCCTGCATCTGCGCGGCAGCCTGCTGGATGGCCTTGGCGAAGGCGTCCATGAGGATCGCGTCCTTCGCGGCGTCAGCCTCGGGCTCCTTGCCCTTGCGACCGCGCTTCTTCGGCTCGGCCGGCGCAGGCGCGGGCTCCGGCGTCCGCCGCTTCCCGCCGCCACCGCCCGTCCCGCCGGCGCACGCCTTCGCGGCCCGCGCGGCGGCCAGCGCCACCTTGTCGACGACCACCTTGAGGTCCTTGACGACCTCGGCGCCGTCGCCCCGCCCGAGCGCCTCGCGCGCGGCGTTGTAGGCGTCGGCGGCCTTCTTGAGTTCGCCCCAGGCGGCTTTCTGCTCGGCGCCCTGACAGAGCGGCGAGCGGACCAGGCTCTCGGCGTGGCGGATGAGCTTCGCGGCGCGGCTCAGCAGCTCGGGCGCCTCGGTGGAGCCCCACAGGCTGCCGCTCAGATCCTCCAGGGCCTCGGCCTCCTTCTCGGTGGCGGCGGCGATCTTTGCTACGCTGACCGGGCAGGCGGGCGGCTCAGGCGCGGGTACGTCCTTGAGCGCCGGCACGACGCTCAGGCCCGGCATGCCGCGCAGCCCGAAGGCGTCGGCGACGGCGGGGCTGGCGCTGGCCTGCGGCGCCGGCATCGGCGGGATCTGCCCGCGCGACAGCGCGCTGGCGTGCTTCGTGGCCTTGCCCTTCTCGCGGGCGCCGAAGGCGGCGATCACGCGCCCGGCCTCGTCCTGGACCTCCCAGCCGGCCCCGCCCTCGACGGCCCGGTAGCGGGCCTTCGGGTTGTAGCGCTCGGTCGGGTCCTTCGGCTCGCGGGGCGGCTGGTAGGGGTGGGCGGCGGCGTAGTCGGCGTCCACGGTGTTGCGGCGGCGGGTGTCGCGGAAGCTGCACGCCTCCTTGACCAGCCCGATGGCCTGCCCCATGCCGGCCTGGATGGCCTCGGCCAGCGTGTCGTGCGGGCCGCTGGTCTTCTGCGCGGCGCCACCGAACCAGCGCTCGGCGCGCTCGAAGCGGGCGGACCAGCGGCCGTCCGGGTCGGACCAGGCGCGCAGCACGCCGTAGCTGGCGATCTTGCGCTCCAGGGCGACGACGGGGCGCTGGTCGTCGCAGCGCAGCTCGCCCTTCCAGTTCCCGCGCAGCGTGGCGGGGCCGCGCTTCGGGGGATCGGCCTTGAGCCGCTTGATCAGGCGGACGGCCTCGCTCGCGCCGAGATCGGTGTTCGGCGTGCGCGGGGTGTCGCCGACGCTGGCGGGGCCGGGGCCGGTGCCCTCGGGGAGCAGCGCCGGATCGCTCACCCAGACCTTCGCGGGCGCGCCCTTGAGCTGGTGGATGAGCGTGCCCCTGGCCTCGCGCGGGCGAAGGACCAGGGCGACCTCTCCGTTGCAAGCGCGGCCGTGGCCGAGGATCATGCGAGGCACGTCCTCATCGGCGCCGAGCAGTTTCAAGCTGATCTTCGTGCGTTCTGCGGCCACGGTTCACCCCTTGCCGAGCTTCGGGATCAGGTAGACGGCCCCGCCGGCCAGCCCGAGGCCCAGCAGCGCCCAGAGCCAGCCGCCGCCCTTGTCGTCGCCGGGCGGCGCCGGGGGTGGGGGCGTGGACGGTGTGGGGCTCGCGGGCGGGAGCACCTTGCCGGTGCGCATCGCCTCTTTGCGGGCTTCGAGCTCGGCCACGAGGAAGGCGCTCTGATCGCGCAGCCCGGCGGCGTACTCGTAGGCGGCGAGCGCCCAGGCCACGCCGGCCGCGGTGAGCCCGACGGCGCCGATGACGATGACGACGGCCGGCGCGACGCCGACCTCGCGGGTGGCCAGCGAGACGGCGTTCTGCGAGACGCCGAGCACCAGCGCGTCGTACAGCTGGCGCATCTCTGCGTAGCGGGCGACCAGCGCGGCCTCGGCATGCCCCTGCGGCGGGCTCGGCAGCAGCGGGACGGCGCGGTCGAGGTTGGCGCGGGCCTGGGCCAGCGCCTCGAAGAAGGCGGCCACGGCGCGTTTGACGCGCTCGGCGTCCTCGGTGAGCGCGCGCTCGACGCGGCCGAGCGAGGCGTCGTAGGCCGACGTGATGCCGCTCGTGAAGCCCTGCGCGAGCTGCTCCCAGGTCATGGCTCCTCCCGGCGGCAGCGCGCGCAGCCGAGCTCGGCGGCGTCCTCGTCGTCGAGCCAGCGGGGCAGCTCGGCGCCCGCCTCGTCCTCGGTCGGGCCGGGGAGCTGAAGCGGGGCGCGGCGCGGCGCGGCGCCGTCCTGACGCTTCCGCATGGCGCGGGTGAGCGTGCGGGCCAGCGCGGGCGCGAGCAGCAGCGGCCCGAAGCCGAACTCCACGGCGCGCTCGGGCACCTCGGCCACCACGTAGAGGCCGGGCTTGACCTCGACCACGGCGGCGCGGAAGCCCTTGCGGGCGCGGACGCGCAGGTTCGTGCCCGCCTCGATGTCCGGCCCCCAGCCGGGCGTGAGCGCGTCCTGGACGCGGCCGGCGGCGCGGCGCAGCAGCCCGGAGGGGCCACGTCGGGCGGCGGCGCCGAGCTCGCCCGCGGGCTCGGGATCGTCGTCCTCGGGCACCACGTCGTAGACGAAGTCCGGCGCGGGCGGCGGCAGATCGCGGCCCGCCTGCCGACGGCGGCGGCGCTTCGGCGCGGCGGGGGCGAGCCGGCGCGTGCGCCACTCGTGAAGCGGGATCGCGCTCGCGTAGCGGGACATCAGCGGCTCCTCGGTCGCATCTGGGCGGCCAGGCGGCGCTCGACCTCGGGACCGGTCAGTCGCCGGTCCAACATGCCGAGTCGCGCGGACGGGTCATCGAGGTGCCAGCGCCCGCCGACCCGGTAGCGGACGAGGCAGTGGTAGAGGCCCGGCTGGTTGGGCGGCGCGCGGGTGCGCAGGAAGACCTCGGCGGGGATGCCGGCGAGCCTCCGAGCCTTCGCCTCGCGGTAGCCGCCGTCCCCTGGGCGCAGCGCGCCGTGACCGCGGGCCAGCAGCTCGCCCGCGCGGGCGGCGGCGAGGCTGTCGCAGTCCTCCCAGCCCTGGGCGAGCAGGTTGATGTAGTCCGACCAGGTCTCCTCGGTCTCCCGCTTGTAGACCACGCCAGACTGGTACAGCCCCGGCAGCCCCGGGTTCTCGCGCAGGATGCGGGCGTTGACGCCGGCCAGCCAGTTCAGCAGGCTCACGCACTCCCACTCGGAGAAGGCCAGGGCGACCGTGATGTTCATGGTCAGCTCTGGAGTCGCGCCCGGAAGCTGCCGTCGCTCACGAGCCGGACCTCGCAGGTGTGGTTGGGCTTCGTGGCGCCCCCCAGCACGGTGACCGCCCGGACGAAAGGCAGGAGCGGCGCCCCGGAGACATCCTTGAGCTCGGTCTTGCTGCCGTCCGCCGTGAGCTGCGTGCTCTCGACCACATCCACCCAGCTGGTCTTGTCCGGGCTGGTCTGGAGCTTGACCTTGGTGGTCGGGCTGGTCGCGCCGCCGGCCTGGCTGAGCTTGAAGTAGACCTGGTAGGTCTGCTCCGTGTCCTTCGTGCCGTCCTCGGCGCTCGTCTCGATCCGGTAGATCGAGCCGGTCTGATCCGTGCTGACGGCGTTGCCGGTGACGGCGAGCAGGGTGGCCATGTTGCGCATCAGGCGCATGGGGTTCTCCGGTCAGATCGACAGGGTGAAGACGCCGCGGAAGTCGATGTTGGTAGGCGCCACCACCTCGATGGCGCCGGCCCCGCCGAGCGGGAGCCCGAGGTCGGGCTGAGCGTCGCCGGTGATCTCGGCGCGCGTCAGTCCCTGGGCGTCGAGCACGCGGAGGGTGGTGGACGCGAGCTGGCTCTCGTCGGCCACGTCCACGCGGAAGTGCGTGGCGAAGGGCGGGATGAGCACGCTGAGTGCCGCGCCGTCGCCCGTGCCGCGCACCTCGTACTGGTTGGCCGAGACGCAGTAGCCCTCGGACGTGTTGCATCCGACGCGGTTCTCGGCATTGGACAGGTTGGCGACGCGCACGCTCAGGCTGCTCGCGTAGACGGCGAAGCGGGTCGCCCGCGCCACCGTCATGCGCGCCTCCTGGCCCACGCCGTCGCCGCCCGACCAGCTCGCGTGGAGCTCGAAGGGCGCCTGGCTGGCCGAGTAGACCTCGACGATGCGCCAGACGCCGCCGCACGCCTCGCCCCGGAGCAGGTCGCGAAAGACCGGGTCCGCAGGCGGGACGTGCGCGGGCAGGGTCTCCTGCCCGCTGCGGCGGCTGAGGCGCGTCGTAGCCACGGCTCAGCTCAGCAGCTCGTGTTGAGCGGCTTGTAGCCGATCAGCGTGGCCGTGGTGGTCGTGGACGCCGTGCCCGCCGTGCCCTTGATGATGATGTCGAGGCCGGGGCGGATCTTCTGGCCGTTGAGCAGCCCGCGCAGCATCCCGGTCGAGCCGAACACCGCGACGGGAACGCCCGTCGAGTTGTTCCAGATCGGCCGTTCGCCGAAGAAGATCGTGTCCACCTTCGCCGCCGAGTCGCCGGTGAAGGTGATGTCCTGGGCCTTGAACCAGTGCTGCGGCCGGATCGTGATGGTGATCTGGTCGCCCACGTCGGTCGGCGTGTTGCTCTCGCCCGCGAGCGCGGTCTTGCCCCACTTCACCGGATCACCTCCCCGGCGCGCCTGGCGCCGTGCCTTGCGCGCGCTGCGGCGGGCCACCCGGCGGCCCTTGCGGCGCTTGCGGCGCCGGCCGCCGAGCTCGTCCTCGCCGAGATCGTCGTCCGCGGCGAGATCGTCGCCCGCCTCGTCGTCGTCGCCGAGGTCGTCGTCGTCGCCGAGGTCGTCGTCGTCGTCGCCGACGTCCTCGTCGTCGCCCGCCTCGTCCTCGTCACCCAGCTCGTCGCCGAGATCGTCCTCGCCCAGATCGTCCTCGCCCGCGAAGCGGCGGCCCTTGCGGGCGCGCTTGCGGCGGATCGTGGACTTGTCCACCACCAGCCGACCCGTGCGGTCGTCCTGGAGGACCTTGCCGTAACCCAGGGATCGAAGTGCCATTGTCGGTTCCTCGTTCGTGTGTGTCGTGAGGGCGGATCAGGCCGCGGTGGCCCGCAGGAAGCGGCTCGGGCGAGCCCGCGCGGGCACCGCGCCGGCCTCCTCGCCGTTCGGGCTCAGGAGGATGTCGCGGACCAGGGCGCCGAAGTCGCCGTTGGCCTCGATGGCCGGGGGCGCGGCCTGGCTGCCCTGGTTGGCGGGCTGCGGGGTCGCGGCGGCGGCCGGAGGAGGGGCGGGCTTGTTGTTCTTCTCCGCGAGCGCCTTGCCCGCGTTGCGGCCGACGCGGCCCACGCCCGTCGCCAGCAGACCGTTGCCGAGGGCCAGCGCGTGGCTGCCGCCCTTGCCGGTCATCGTCTTGTAGAGCCCGTAGCCGCCGACGATGAGCCCGCCGCCCACGCGCATGTCCACGGGGCCGAGGTCCATCTTGTCCTCGCCCCAGTAGCCCTCGGCGAAGCTGGCGACGAAGACCGTGCCCTGCGTCTCGGCCGTGTGGATCACGGCGTCGGCCATGGCCTCGGAGACCTCACGCGCCTTCGTGATGCGGCCGCCGAGGTTCTTGATCTTGCCCACGGCGTCGGCCAGCGCGCCCTTGGCCTGCTTGTCCGACACCTTCTCGCCGCTGATCGCCTTGTCGAGCGCCGTCGTTGCCATGCGTTCCTCTTCGGTTGGCGTT
>JBGASI010000231.1:0-7295 GCA_044229815.1 Vicinamibacteria bacterium
GGGCCTGCGGCCCGGCGAGCGGGTGATCGTCGAGGGCCTGCAGCGCGTGCGCGACGGCATGACGGTCACGCCGAAGCCGCAGCCGGCGGCGCCGATCGGCGGCGCGGCCGAGCCGGCGAGCGGTCTCGGGGGGAAGAAGTAAGCCATGGCCCGCTTCTTCGTCAACCGGCCGATCGTGGCGATGGTGATCTCCATCGTCACGGTCCTGCTGGGTGTCGTGGCCCTGCGCGGCCTGCCGATCGCCCAGTACCCGGAGATCGTCCCGCCGATGGTCCAGGTCAGCACCGCCTTCGTCGGGGCGAGCGCGACCGACGTCGAGGCCTCGGTCGCGACACCGCTCGAGCAGAAGCTGAACGGCGTCGAGAAGATGCTGTACATGAAGTCCACCAACGCCAACGACGGCACGCTGTCGCTGAAGGTGACCTTCGACGTCGGCACGAACCTCGACATGGCGAACGTGCTCACCCAGAACCGCGTCTCGGAGGCGACGCCGGCACTGCCGCAGTCGGTCAAGAACAACGGCGTCTCCGTCAAGAAGTCCCTGGCCTTCCCGCTGCTGATCGTCTCGGTCAAGTCGCCGAACGGCAGCTACGACAGCAACTTCCTCTCGAACTACTCGACGATCAACATCACCGACAACCTCTCGCGCATCCAGGGCGTCGGCCAGGTCAGCCTGTTCGGCGGCAGCGACTACGCGATGCGCATCTGGCTGCGGCCCGACCGCATCGCCAAGCTGGGGCTGACCGTCCCCGACATCGTGAGCGCGATCTCGCAGCAGAACACGCTGGCCCCGGCCGGGCAGATCGGCGGCCCGCCCGCGGCTCCCGGCACCGAGTACACCTACACCGTGCGCACGCAGGGCCGCCTGCTGAACGAGGAGGAGTTCGGCGAGGTGATCGTCCGCTCGAACCCGGACGGCTCGCAGGTGCGGCTGCGGGACGTGGCGCGCATCGAGCTGGGGACCCAGCTCTACAGCGCGATCGGCCGCCACGACGGCAAGCCGGGTGCGATCATGGCGATCTACCAGATCCCCGGCACGAACGCGCTCGACGTCGCCGCCCGCGTCAAGGCCCGGATGGAGGAGCTCTCCGCGCGCTTCCCGCGCGACATGAGCTACGCCATCTCGCTCGACACCACGCTGCCGGTGAAGGAGGGCATCAACGAGATCCTGCACACGCTGCTCGAGGCGGTGGTGCTGGTGATCCTGGTCGTCTTCATCTTCCTGCAGAACTGGCGCGCCACCCTGATCCCCCTGCTGACCGTGCCCGTCTCCCTGGTCGGCGCCTTCATCTTCTTCCCGCTGCTCGGCTTCTCGATCAACGTGCTCTCGCTGCTCGGGCTCGTGCTCGCGATCGGCATCGTCGTGGACGACGCGATCGTCGTGGTCGAGGCCGTGATGCACCACATCGAGCAGGGCCTCGCCCCGAAGGAGGCGACGCTCAGGGCGATGGAGGAGGTGTCGGGGCCGGTGATGGCGATCGCGCTCATCCTGGCCGCGGTCTTCGTGCCGGTCGGCTTCATCCCCGGCATCACCGGGCGGCTGTACCAGCAGTTCGCGATCACGATCGCGATCTCGGTGCTGCTCTCCGCCTTCAACGCGCTGACGCTCTCGCCGGCGCTCGCGGCGCTGCTGCTCAAGCCCACGCACGGCCAGCGCAGCTTCCTGACGCCCTTCTACGACTGGTTCAACCGCGTCTTCGGCCGCGGCACCGACGCCTACGTCTCCTTCACCGGCATCCTCGTGCGCAAGATGGGCCGCAGCCTGGTGTTCATGGCGGCGCTGGTCGGCGTCATCGTGCTGCTGGCGAGCCGGATCCCGGGCGGCTTCGTGCCCGAGGAGGACCAGGGCTACGTGCTCGTGAACGCCATGCTGCCCGACGCCGCCTCGCTCGAGCGCACCGATGCCGTGATGCGCAAGGCGGAGGCGGTGCTCGCCGCGAACCCCGCGGTCGAGGGCTACAACACGGTCACCGGCTTCAGCCTGCTGACCGGCGCCTACTCGTCGAACATGGGCTTCTTCTTCGTGCAGCTCAAGGAGTGGAGCCACCGCACCAGCCCCGGGTCGCACGCGAACGGCGTGCTGGCCGCCCTCAACCGTGAGTTCGCGCGGCAGATCCCCGAGGCTGTCGTCGGCGCGTTCGGGCCGCCGGCAATCCCCGGGCTCGGCACGGGCTCCGGCTTCACGCTGCAGCTCCAGGACCGCGCCGGCCGCACGCCCGACTACCTCTCGGCGCAGGCGCAGCAGTTCATCGCCGCGGCGCGCAAGCGCCCGGAGATCGGCCGCGTCTCCACGGTCTACCGCGCCAGCGTGCCCCAGGTATTCGCCGACATCGACCGCAGCAAGGTCCTCAAGGCCGGGGTGCCGCTCGCGGACGTCAACACGACGCTCGGCGCTCTGCTCGGCAGCGCCTACGTGAACGACTTCAACCGCTTCGGCCGCGTCTACAAGGTCTTCGTGCAGGCGGAGCCCGAGTTCCGGCGCGACCCGAAGCAGCTGGGCCTGTTCTTCGTGCGCAGCGGCAAGGGCGACATGGTGCCCCTCGACACGCTCGTCTCGACGCGGCCGACGAACGGGCCGGAGTACACGAACCGCTTCAACCTCTACCGCTCCGCCGAGGTCAGCGGCGCGCCGGCCCCCGGCTACAGCTCGACACAGGCGATCGCGGCGCTCGAGGCGGTCGCGAAGGACGTGCTGCCGCCCGAGATGAGCTACGAGTGGGCCGACATGTCCTACCAGGAGAAGGCCGCGCCCAACCCGCTCCCCGTCTTCGCCGTGGCGATCCTGCTCGTGTTCCTGGTGCTGGCCGCGCAGTACGAGAGCTGGTCGCTGCCGTTCAGCGTGCTGCTCGGTACGCCGTTCGCGGCCTTCGGCGCCTACCTCGGGCTGTGGGCCGCGCGCCAGTTCTCGCAGAGCTACGTCAACAACGTCTTCGCCCAGATCGGCCTGATCATGCTGATCGGCCTCGCGGCGAAGAACGCGATCCTGATCGTCGAGTTCGCGAAGATGCTGCACGAGCAGGGCAGGGAGCCGGTCGCCGCCGCGCTCGAGGCGGCGAAGCTGCGCTTCCGGCCGATCCTGATGACCGCCTTCGCCTTCATCCTCGGCGTCGTGCCGCTGCTGACCGCCAGCGGCGCCGGCGCCGAGTCGCGCAAGGTCATCGGCATGACCGTGTTCGCGGGCATGCTGATCGCGACGCTGCTCGGCGTGTGCCTGATCCCCGTGCTCTTCGTGGCGGTGACGAAGCTCGGCGGCCCGAAGGTCGGCGCGGCACCACCCGCGGCCGCCCCCGCCGCGTCCCACGGAGGAGGCCACTGAGATGACCCGCCTGACCCGCCTCATCTCCCTCTCCGCCGCGGCCGCCGCGCTCGCGCTCTCGAGCGGCTGCGCGCTCGGCTCGAACTACAGCCGCCCCGAGGTCCCGGCGCCGCCGGCGCACCGCTTCGTCGAGGGCGAGCCCTCGGGCGACTCGATCGCCGACGTGCCGTGGCGGGGCGTCGTGACCGACCCCGTGCTGCAGGCGCTCGTGCGCGAGGCCCTCGCCAACAACCTCGACCTGCGCCTGGCAACCGCCCGGGTGGCCGAGTTCCGGGCCCAGTACGGCATCGCCCGCTCGTACCTGCTGCCGGAGGTGAACGCCGCCGCCGGCTACACCGCCCAGCAGGCCTCGCGCCTGTCCGAGCCGCCTCAAGGCTCGCCTGCCGCCAAGACCTACCAGAACTGGAACCTGGGCTTCCCCGTCTCCTGGGAGCTCGACCTGTTCGGCCGGATCCGCCGCCAGAAGCAGGCGGCCTTCGCGGCCTACCTCGCGACGGAGCAGGGCAGGCGCGCCGCTCAGGTGACGCTGGTCGGGGACGTGGCCTCGACCTACCTGCTGCTGCGCGAGCTGGACCTGCAGCTCGAGGTGGCCCGCCGCACGGTGGAAGCGAACGAGGAGACCGTGCGCTTCTACGAGAAGCGCCTGCAGGGCGGGATCTCGAACCGGCTCGAGGTCGATCGCGCCACGGCCAACCGCGCGCGCACCGCCGCGGCGATCCCGCAGCTCGAGCAACAGGTCGCCCTCGCGGAGAACGCGCTGTGCCTGCTGCTCGGCCTGCCACCCGGGCCGGTCGAGCGCGGCCAGGCGCTCTCGGACCAGCACGTGCCGTCGGAGATCCCGGTCGGTCTGCCGGCGGCGCTCCTCGAGCGGCGCCCCGACGTGCTCGCCGCGGAGCAGCAGCTGGTTGCGGCCCACGCCAACGTGGCCGCGGCGCGGGCCCTCTTCTTCCCGAGCATCTCCCTGACGGGGCTGCTCGGCACGCTCAGCGGCGACTTCTCGAACCTGCTCAAGGCCGACTCGAACCTCTGGCAGGCGAGCCCGAGCCTGTTCGCCCCGATCTTCCAGGGCGGTCGCATCCGTCGGAACTACGAGGCCAGCCAGGCCCGTCGCGACCAGGCCGCGGCCCAGTACCAGAAGGCCGCGCTCAACGCCTACCGCGAGGTCGCCAACGCCCTCGTCGGCGTGAAGAAGCTGGGAGAGGCCCGGCTCGAGCTGGAAGACGGCGTCGAGGCGCTGGTGGACGCGGGCAAGCTCTCACGCTCGCGCTACGACGCCGGCCTCGCGAACTACCTCGAGATCCTGAACGCGGACCAGCAGCTCTTCGACCAGGAGCTGCAGCTCGCCCAGACGCGCGGCGAGGAGCTGCGCGCCTTCGTCGAGCTGTACCGCGCCCTCGGCGGCGGCTGGCAGCCGGAAGCGCCCGTCAGCGCCCCGGCCCCGTAGCGACGACGGCTCAGAACGAGTAGCCGCCGCCGACGTAGAGCTTGACGCCTTCGGTCCCGTTGGCCATCGAGCCGGTCAGGACCATCGGCGTGCCGATCAGCTGCACCATCAGCCCGGCGCCGTAGCCGGTGTGCCACCGGCGCGAGTCCTCTCCCTCGTACCAGACGCGGCCGGACTCGCAGAAGCCGGTCAGGCCCCAGCGCAGCGGCAGCACGGCATCCTTCCGCTTGCCGATCCACCAGCGCAGCTCGGCGTTGGCGAGCAGCGCGGAGTCGCCGCGGTAGCGGCCGTCGTAGTAGCCGCGCACCTCGCCAGCCGTGCCCGAGATGCTGGCCGACTCGAACCAGGGGTACTTGCCCCACAGCGTCCGGCCGCCCACGCGCGTCGCCAGCGCCAGCGTCTGGTTGCCGAGGTAGCCCGCCACGCTGCCCTCCACCCCGCCGAAGCTCGAGGTCACGTCCCAGGCCTTGGGCACGAAGAAGGTCTCGGTGAGCACCCGCACCCCGCTGACGGGCGCCGCCGAGCCTGCCGCCGACGCGTCCGGCGCAGCGAGCCCGCGCTTCTCGGTCATGCCGGCGCTGCGGCCGCGCGAGTCGTACTCGAAGCCGGCCCGCAGGCCCGCCTCGCCGAACCTCCCGCTGCCGTACACCTTCTCCTGCTCGACAAGGCTGTCGCCGCCCTTCGTCTGGATGACCTTCGCCTCGGCCCCCACGTGCAGGTCGAACGTGGGACTCGGCTGGTAGCGCAGCGCCGGGAAGATCGAGTACTCGTTCGTCTCGGTCCGGTGCACCTTGGAATCCCCGACGTCGGGGGTCTGGTTGCCGAACCCGTAGAAGTTCCGGTTCTCGATCCCGGAGAAGCGCATCCGGACCGAGCCGACGAGCGCGGTGTCGCTGAGGCGCCACTGGCCCGAGTAGCCGGCCCGCACGCTGTTGTAGCCCGTCGAGTAGAGGAGCGTGAGGGCCTGCAGGTTCGCCCACGGGTACTTGCGGAAGCCCCACGCGGTGCGCGTGAAGCCGCCGCCGAGCATGAAGGCCTGGTTCGGCTCCCAGTACGTCTGCATCATCGGCACCGTCCAGTGCCCGTAGTTGCGCGGCTCGAGCCACGGGCGGTCGGCCTCGGGCGCCGGGTTGTTCCACTCGCGCTCCCGGACGCTCGTCCCCGGACCGCGCAGGAACGTGTTGTCGCCCTGCGCGTCCTGGATCCGGGCGCCGCCGCTCTTCGGGTCGTCCAGCGTGTCGTTGCCCGCGCCGCCGAGCACGCGCAGGCGGACCCCGCTCCTCTTGGTCCCGCTCGTGAGCAGCCGGTCGTTGCCGCCCAGCAGGTAGAGCCGGATCTCCTGCGTCTCCTTCGGTGAGAAGCGGCGCTGGTAGTAAGGCGTCCCGCCGCTGCCGTCCGCCTCGAGCGGCGCCAGCGTCAGCTGCAGCGAGCCGTCGTCGAGGCGCGCGACGCTCGCCAGGTCCGCCCGGTCGCTGCCCCGCACGTCCACGCGGTCCGCCAGGTGGAGGTAGAACTTGCGCGCGTAGGGGACGATGCCGTCGCGCCGCCGCTGCAGGTCCTTCGTCATCTGCGCGCCGTCGAGCGCGTACCACTCGGGCGGCATCTGGCGCATGGCCGCGTCGATCACGGCGTCCGTCAGCTGACCCTTCAACTCGCGGGCCACTTCCTCGAACACGGGCCACTCGACGTCGGCCAGCAGCCAGCGCGTGACGTCGTAGTTGTTCGTCGTCAGCCCCTCGATCCGCTTCGGGTACTCGCCCGAGTAGCGCATGAAGCGCGGCACGACGCTGCGGGCGGCCCCCATGGCCCGGCCCTCGTAGCGCGTGAACGCCTGGTCGGCGTCCTCGGGCAGGGGCTCCCACAGGGGCTGCCCGGGCACCCGCGCCCAGCGCCACTGGCCCTGGTGCCGGTCCCAGTTGCCCACCGCGAGGTCGAACAGCCGCGCCTTGAGGAAGGCCCGGCTGTCGACGCGGTTCTCCGGGCCGCCCTCGCGCCACTTCTTCCACAGCTCGGAGGTGGACACGATCCCGGTGATGCCCTCGTAGCCGGGGGAGATGTACTCGTCGAAGGTACCGAGCGTGCCGCCGAAGGTCTTGCGGAACTCCCCGAGGGCCGGGTCGTCCGGCATCACCGCCAGGCGCGAGCCGTAGAAGCGGATCCCCACCGCCCGGGCCAGCGCGCCCACGACCACGGTGGCCGCGGGGTGGGCCGCGGCGGTCTGGTCCATCGCCACGGCTCGCAGCTCGCTGTCCTGCCACTCCTTGGGCAGCACGCGCTCGGGGTGCTTCTCCAGCTTGCGGAAAGTGTAGCCCCGGCCGTCCCCGCCCTTCAGGGCCAGGCCCTCTGTCTGGAACCCTCCCACCTGCCGCAGCGGCTTCAGGCCTCCCGCTTCGGTCGCGAGGTCGAGCACCGGCACCTGGATCGGCGTCGTCCACGCCTTCCGGAAGCCGTTGCCGAACCAGAAGCGCCAGGCGCCCCCGCGGTCGAACTCCCGGGCCGCGACCATCGTCCGCACCTGCGCCGGGGGCGCGCTCG
>JBGASI010000232.1:0-7288 GCA_044229815.1 Vicinamibacteria bacterium
CTACGCGCCGGCGCTCGTGGCCGTCGGCCTGCTGATGACGTCGTCGGCCCGGCGCATCGACTTCGACGACCTGACCGAGCTGGTGCCGGCCTTCGCGACGATCGTGATGATGGTCTTCACCTACAACATCGGCAACGGGCTGACCGCCGGGCTCGTGCTCTACCCGGTGGTCAAGACCGCTGCGGGCCGCTGGCGCGAGGTGCGCGGCGGGGCCTGGGCGCTCGCCGCGATCGGCGCCGTCTACTTCCTGTTCGGCCTGCCGCACTAGACGCCGCCCGACCGCCGGCGCGCGGGCGGGTATGCTAGAGGCCCGCCCCGGCGAGCTCGCGCGCGCCACACCGGCAGGCCTGGAGGACGAGATGCCGCAACCACCCTGGGGCCGCGGCCCCGTGATCGACGTCGGCGGCCAGACGTTCCGGATGCCGGCCTGGCCGCACCTGCCCGGGGGGGCGCTGCGCGCCGGGCTCGCGCTCGTCGCCGGCCTCCTGCTGCTCTTCACCACCTACTACCAGGTCGAGCCCGAGGAGGTGGGCGTCGTCCAGCGCTTCGGGGCATTCGAGCGGACGACCGACCCCGGCCCGCACCTCAAGCTGCCGTTCGGCATCGAGCGGGTCACCAAGGTGCCGGTGCAGCGCCAGCTCAAGATGGAGTTCGGCTTCCGCACCGTCCGCGCCGGCGTCCGTTCGGAGTTCGAGCAGCCGAAGGAGGCGGTGGCCGAGTCCGTGATGCTCACCGGCGACCTCAACGTGGCGGTCGTCGAGTGGATCGTGCAGTACCGGATCCGCGACCCGAAGGCCTACCTGTTCCACATCCGCGACGTGCCGGAGACCTTCCGCTACATGTCGGAGGCCGCGGTGCGCCAGGTGGTGGGCGACCACAGCGTCGACGAGGTGATCACGATCGGCCGCGCCGAGATCGCGCTCGCCGCGAAGGAAGAGCTGCAACGGCTGTGCGACCTGTACGGCATCGGTATCGAGGTGCAGCAGCTCGTGCTGCAGGACGTGAACCCGCCGGGGCCGGTGCGTCCGGCCTTCAACGAGGTCAACCAGGCGATCCAGGAGAAGGAGCGCGCGATCAACGAGGCCTGGGCCGAGTACAACCAGGCTGTGCCGCGGGCCAAGGGCGAGTCCGAGCAGGCCGTGCGGGCGGCCGAGGGCTACGCGCTCGACCGCGAGAACCGCGCGCTCGGCGACGCCCACCGCTTCGACTCGCTGTGGGAGGAGTACAGGAAGGCGCCGGACGTGACGCGCAAGCGCATGTACCTCGAGACGCTGGGCGAGGTGCTGCCGGCGCTCGGCCGCAAGGTGATCGTGGACGAGAGCGCGAGAGGCGTCCTGCCGCTGCTGCAGCTCGAGGGCAGGCCGGCGGCCGCGAAGGAGGTGAAGCCGTGAAGACCCCGCTGGCGCTGGCGGGCGGCCTCGCCGCCCTGCTGCTCGTCTTCTCCTCCGTCTACACGCTCGGCGAGACCGAGCAGGCGATCCTCACGCAGTTCGGCAAGCCCGTGGGCGGCGTCGTCTCGACGCCGGGCCTGCACGTCAAGGTGCCGTTCGTGCAGACGCTGCACGTCTTCGACAAGCGCTGGCTCGAGTACGACGGCGACCCGAACGAGATCCCGACCCGGGACAAGAAGTACGTCTGGGTCGACACCTACGCCCGCTGGCGGGTCTCGGACGCGCTGCGCTTCTTCCAGGCGGTGCGCGACGAACGGGGCGGCCAGAGCCGGCTCGACGACATCGTGGACGGCGAGACGCGCAACGCCGTCGCCTCCTTCGACCTGATCGAGGTCGTGCGCTCGTCCAACAGGCCCTTCAGCAAGATGGAGGAGCTCGAGGGCATCGGCTCGAGCGAGGTCGCCACGATCGCGACCGGCCGCGAGAGGATCGCGCGGCGCATCCTCGAGCGCGCCTCGAAGATCACGCCCGAGTTCGGCGTCGAGCTGGTCGACGTGCGCTTCAAGCGCATCAGCTACACGGAATCGGTGCAGCAGTCGGTGTTCCAGCGGATGATCGCCGAGCGGCGCCGGATCGCCGAGCGCAGCCGCTCCGAGGGCCAGGGCCGCGCGGCCGAGATCCGTGGCCAGAAGGAGCGCGACGTGCTGGCGACGAGCTCGGTCGGCTACCGGGACGCCCAGCAGCTGAAGGGCACGGCCGACGCCCGGGCCGCCTCGATCTACGCCCGCGCCTACGGGCGCGACCCTGGCTTCTACGACTTCATGAAGTCGCTCGACACGCTGCGCGTCGCGCTAGACCGCGACTCGACCGTCGTCCTGTCGACCGACTCCGAGCTGCTGCGGTATCTCAAGAGCGCGAAGGGGCGCTAGCGGCCGTGGCACCGACGACCCGCTGCGCGGTCCCGCTCCGCGCGTCGCTCCTCGTCGTGGCGACGGCGGCTGCCATCCCGCTGTGGGCCGCGGACCCGGCGGGGCCGCTTCCCGAGGACCACCGGACGCTCGCGCGGAGCACGTCGTACGCCGGGCTCGAGGCCTTCCTCGCGAGCGTCGACGGGAAGGGCCCGGTACGCGTCTCCGTCGAGGGCAGGACCGCGCAGGGGCGCGCCGTCTACCTCGTGCACGCGAGCCGCGCGGAGCACCCCGCCTTCCGCGTGCTCTTCTACGCCCAGCAGCACGGCGACGAGGTGTCGGGCAAGGACGCGCTCCTCTACCTCGTCCGCGATCTGGT
Organism: Vicinamibacteria bacterium; assembly: GCA_044229815.1. Lineage (GTDB taxonomy): Bacteria > Acidobacteriota > Vicinamibacteria > Fen-336 > Fen-336 > DATBSL01. Next base: position 2,679 of record JBGASI010000232.1, read on the forward strand.
CCGCAACCCGGGCCGCCTCCCTGCCGACGTCGACCTCTGGCTGATGCCGATGCTGAATCCCGACGGCGGCGAGGCGGGGACCCGGAGAAACAGCGCCGGGGCCGACCTGAACCGAGACCACGTGACCCTGCTCCAGCCCGAGACGCAGGCCCTGCACCGCGTGGCGCGCCGGCTGCGGCCCCACCTCGCCGTCGACGCGCACGAGTTCTCGCGCGACTCCCCGGAGTGGCGGGCGCGCGGTCTCGAGAAGTGGCCCGACATCACGATGGACGGGCTCGACAACCCGCACTTCGGCGCGGAGCGCGTGGCCGCGGCCCGCCGCTGGGTGGACGAAGCGGCCGCCGCGGAGGAGAGGGCCGGGCACCGCTTCCTCCGCTACTGGGTGGGCGGCGCGCCGCCGGACGACGAGCAGCGCCACTCGGCGCCCGACACCGACGGCGGCCTCAACGGCATCGGCGCCTACGGCGGGCTGTCGTTCATCATCGAGGCCGCGGTCCGCCACGAGGCGAAGGACCCCTCGGCGGACCTCGGGAATCGCGTCGACGCGTACCTCGTGCTGTTCCGGCGGTTTCTCGAGCAGAGCGGCCACCGGGCCGCGGACAGGGCGCTCGTCGAGCGCGCCCGGCAGCTCCCGCTGCCGGCCTTCCTGCCATCGGACGCGCTCTGGGTGAACCCGGGCGGGAGGGTGACGGAGTTCCCGGTTGTCGAGGCCGCCACGGGACGCGTGCTGAGGATCCCGACCGCGAACCTGATGAGCGAGCTGGCGGTGAAGCGGAGCGTCCCGACGCCGCTCGGCTACGCCATCGACGCCGCGGCCGCCGCCGGGATCGGGGCCCTGCTCACCCGCCACGGCATCGCGTTCGAGACCCTCGCCGCGCCCCGGCGGGTGCGGGCCGAGGTCTGGACGCTCCTGCGCGTCGAGGAGGAGTTCGACGAGGTCTACTCCCGCTACGGCGGGCGCACGATCGTGAGGCGGGGTGAGGCACGCGAGACGGACCTGGCGCCGGGCAGCCTCTACGTCGCGCTCGAGGGCGAGGACGCGGTACGCGCCGCGATCCTGCTCGAGCCCTCGGCGCTGTACGGCCTCTGGCAGTACCCCGCCTTCCGGCCGCTCGTCGGCGCCAACGGGGAGATCCCGGTCCGGCGTGTGCTGAGGGATCCTGGCGACGGGCGGCGCTAAAAGGCGAGGCCGAAGCGCAGGTACACCTTGGTGTCCCCCAGCTCGTCGAGGCCGCGCGCGACGGTCAGCTCCGCCGTCGCCGGCAGCGAGTAGCCGAGCGCCGAGTCGACGCCGAGCGACGCGCCGGCCGCGCGCTTGATCTCGCCGGGGCTGAAGGAGCCGCTCCAGGCGTCGGCAGCGTCGAAGAAGACACTGCCGTGGAAGTTGCGCAGGAAGACCGGGAGCGAGCGCCAGCCGCGCTGCGGCGTCAGCAGCGGGAAGCGGTACTCGACGTTCGCGGCGGCGAAGCTGCGGCCGGTGAAGACGTTGGCCGGGTAGCCGCGCAGCACCGCGGGGTTCGTGCGCACGACGTCGAACAGGTTCGCGTCCGGGTAGCCGCCCACCGCGAACGAGCGCAGGAACTGCGGCTCGCCGAGCGTGGCGCCGCCGCCGAGACGCAGCGCCAGCACGTCGCGCTCGCCGAACAGGCGCTGGTACCAGCGCGCGTCGCCCGTCAGCTTGTCGACCGATACCTGGCTGCCGAGGCCCTCCGCCTCGCGCAGCCAAGCGATGCGCAGCCGCCCGCCGTCGACCGGTGAGATCGACAGCGCGTACGAGCGCGCGGAGGCGAGAGACCACGCCGTCTCGAAGCCGCCGAGGTCGACCCGGTCGTCGGGTCCCGTGCCGCCGACCACCTCCTGCCGCTCGCGGCGGTAGGTGAGCGAGACGGACTGCACGGCGCGGATCGTCCGGCGGATCGGCAGCGAGACCTGGAGGTTGACCTGCCGCGTGCGCACCAGCCCGTCCCGCTGCACGTCGGTGGTGTCCTGGCCGGTCGCCAGCAGCGACGCCCGGAAGCGGTCGTAGAGGTAGAAGCCACTCGCGTTGATGCGCTCCGACCCGGTGCCGTAGGTCCCGCGCGCCGCCCACACGTGGCGGAAGAGCGGGTCCGAGCCGCCGGTGGCGAGGCCGTAGCGATCCTCGGCGTCGCCGAGGTCGATCCAGGGCGACCAGAAGCGGGGCAGGAGCGTCGCCCACGGCCGGTAGGGCTGGACCGGCCCGGCGAACGGCGCCGGGTCCGGGCGGGGCGCGGGCCGCTCGTCGACGTAGGGCGCCGCCGGGCTCGGCGGCGCGGCATCGAGCGCCGCCACCCGGATGTCGAACCCGCGGCTCGAGTAGTCGGAGAACGCGAGCGAATGACCATCCGGGCTGAGCGACGGCTGGAACGCGCCGCCCAGCACGTTGCTGACCCGGGCGAGCGAGCCGTCGGCGAGCCGGAACCGGTAGATGTTGGAGACGCCGTCGCGGTCGGAACGGAAGACGACGGCGGCGCCGTCCGGCGTCCAGTCCGGCTCGGCGTCCTTGGCGCGGTCGTGGGTGATCTGGCGCACGGCGCCGCTCGCCACGTCCACGAGGACGACGTCGAGCCAGCCGCCGGGCAGCAGGCGGGCAGCCACGATCTGGTCGCCGGCGGGGCTCCAGCGCGGGCCGCTCCACTCGACGCCGGGGGCCGAGTTCGTCAGCGGCGCAAGGCCGCTGCCGTCGAGGCCGATCGTGAAGAGGTCGCTGCGTTCGCCGAGCTTGCGCACGAACACGACGCGCCGACCGTCGCGCGCGACGTCCGGGTCGTAGGCGCGAGCGCCGCGGGTCAGGCGCCGGGTGCGGCCACGCGCGACGTCCGCCGCGCTGAGGTCGCCGTAGACCGCGAAGGTCCGGTGGACCTGCAGCTCCGCGTAGACGAGCTCTCGGCCGTCCGGCGTCCAGGACAAGCCGGAGCCCCCGTTGCGCAGCGCGATCCTGCGGTCCTCGCCGCCGTCCGCGCGCGCGACGCGGATCTCGGGGAAGCGCGTCAGCGTGCCGCTGGTGTAGGCGATCCGCGAGCCGTCGGGGCTGAAGCGCGGACCCGACTGGCGGATCCCTCGTTTCGTGAGCGCGGCCGAGAGGGTGAGGCCCTCGTCGCGGCGTGCCGCGGCCTCGCGCTCGAACTCGCCCTGCAGCTGCGCGGCCCACGCCTTCCACTGCGCGTGGAGCCCCGTCCCGGTCGCCTTCTTCACGCTGCGACCGTCGAGCCAGGGCAGGATCTGCCCCGCGTGCTGGCTCGTGATGCGCGGCAGCGCGTCCTCGCCGGCGCGCGCAGTCAGCCAGCGCAGGAAGGCCTCTCCGAACAGGTACGGCGTCTGCCCCCCGGGCCAGGCGTCGAGCGCGTAGATCGCCCGGTCCTCCCTCGGGAAGCGCCCCTCGAGCGCCGCCATCCGCAGCACCATCCGCGAGTCGGGATTGCGGCCGCGGCCGAAGCCCGTCAGCTCGGTCTCCTCGTAGGTGGCGAGGCCCTCGATCATCCACGACATCGCGAGCGAGTTCGGGAACAGGTAGGGCGCGCGGCCGAGGACACTGCGGCCGGCCCGCCACAGGCCCCGCGCCTGCTCGAGGTGGACGACGTGCGCGAGCTCGTGGCTGAGCACGAGCCGCAGCCAGCCCTCGTGCACGCCGAAGCTGTCGACGCCCGTCGGCGCGACGGCGCGCAGGGTGACCAGCGGGTAGGGCAGGGGCGAGGCGAAGCCGTTCGACTCGTCCTGCGCGTCGACCAGGACGATCTGGACGCGGCCGACCTTCTGCCGGTAGCGCTGTTCGTGGGCGGCCAGCAGCTCGCTCGCCAGCGAGACGGTCTCGCGCGCCATCGCCTCGAGCCCCTGGTGGAAGTGCACCGACACGAACTCGTTCGACAGCGTCCGGAAGCGGTAGCCCGGCGGGTAGGAGGCGCCCGCCGCGGGCACCGCGGCGGCCAGTAAGGCCGGAAGGGCGAGGCAGCGCAGGGGCCGACGCCAGAAGCCGGTCTCTGCTGCCATTGGGGCCTCAGCGTAACATAGGCCCCACGATGACCCGATCGAACGCGTGGACACGCCGCCGCCTGCTCCAGCTCTCGGGCGGCACCGCTGCTCTCGCCGCCACGGGCGCCCGCCCCGCCGCCGGCCAGGCCCCGGCCGACGAACTGCCCGAGGCCGTTCGCGCGCTGCAGCCGATGACCGAAGGCGTCCCGCCGATCAGCGTCGAGGAGCACCGCGCCCGGCTCGCGGCCGCGCAGCGACTGCTGGTCGAGAGCGGCCTGGACGCGGCGGTGATCGGCCCGGGCTCGAGCCTCACCTACTTCACCGGCGCGACCTGGGGCCTCTCGGAGCGCTTCCTGGGCCTCGTGCTCTCCCGCAGCGGCGACCCCGTCTGGGTCACCCCGGCCTTCGAGGAGGACCGGGCGCGCGAGCAGATCCGGATCGGCACGGACGTGCGCGCGTGGCAGGAGGACGAGTCGCCGTACGCGCTCGTGGCGCAGGCCCTGCGCGAGCGGGGCGCGGTCGGCGGGCGCGTCGCGATCGAGGAGACGCTGCCCTTCGCCTTCTCCGAGGGCATCGCGCACGAGGCGCCGGCAGCCCGCCTCACGGGCGCGACGGTCGTGACG